>NZ_AXBZ01000009.1:0-15000 GCF_000475295.1 Alcanivorax sp. P2S70 | reverse complement strand
TGTTTAAAGGCATGAGGCCGCGCCCAGAATTTGGACGCGGCCTCATGCCTTTCAGATCACATAACGCGCGAACGCGCCGCTGTTAACTGTTCACTATTCACTCTTAACTGAAAAGTCAGTCATCATCTGCCCCACTCAACTGACTCTCCATTTCCAGCTCCTTGATCTTGCGAGTCAGGGTGTTTCGCCCCCAACCCAACAGGGCAGCGGCATCGCGTTTGCGGCCACCGGTATGCTGCAGGGCGACCTCGATCATGGTGCGTTCGAAGCCCGGCACCGCCTGATCAAGAATGCTTCGCTCGCCTTGCGACAGGGCGCGATCGGCCCAGTTGCGCAGGGATTTCAGCCAGTCACCGCTAACATCCCCACCCTTGCTGACCGTGCTCTCGCGCAGTTCTGGCGGCAGATCATCCACCAATACTTCGCGGCCAGAGGCCATTACGGTTAGCCAGCGGCAGGTATTTTCCAGCTGACGCACATTGCCCTGCCAGGACTGGGTGGACAGATACTTTTCGGTATCCTTGTGCAGCACCTTGGGCTCAACACCCAACTCATTGGCCGCCCGCTGCAGAAAATAATTGGCCAGCCGCGGGATATCTTCACGGCGCTCGGACAGGCGGGGAATATGGATGCGAATCACATTGAGGCGATGAAACAAATCCTCACGGAAGTCGCCTTCTTTCACCAGCTTTTCCAGATCCTGGTGGGTCGCGGCAATAATCCGCACATCTACATGAATCGGCGTGGTGCCACCAACGCGGTAGAATTCACTTTCCTGTAGCACCCGCAGCAACCGGGTCTGCGCTTCCAGCGGCATGTCCCCGATTTCGTCCAGGAACAGCGTGCCGCCATTGGCCTGCTCAAATCGACCAACCCGTTGATTGTTGGCACCGGTAAAGGCCCCTTTTTCATGGCCGAACAATTCGGATTCGATCAGGTCCTTCGGGATAGCCGCCATGTTCAGCGCCACGAAGTTTTTCTCCCGACGCATGGAATGGCGGTGCAGGGCACGGGCCACCAGCTCCTTACCGGTACCGGACTGACCATTGATCAGCACGGTTACATTGGAATGACTGAGACGGCCAATCGCCCGGAAGACTTCCTGCATGGCCGGCGCTTCGCCAATGATCTCGGTGGGGGCCTCTTCCACCGCGGCCGGGAATTCGCCGCGAGACTCTTCACGGTGCTTGAGCGCACGGCGCACCAGTGCGACCGCTTCGTCCACATCAAAGGGTTTGGGCAGGTATTCGAATGCCCCACCCTGGTAGGACGCCACTGCCGAGTCCAGATCCGAATGCGCAGTCATGATGATAACCGGCAAATCCGGATTCTTGCGCTGCAGGATCTTGAGCATGCGTAAGCCATCGGTACCCGGCATGCGCACATCACTGATCAGGACGTCCGGTTCCTGGCCGCCATTTTCCAGGGTATTGAGCGCTTCATCGGCATCTTCAAAGCAGGTGACGGCGTAATTTTCCTGACTCAGCGCTTTTTCCAGCACCCAACGAATGGAGCGGTCATCGTCTACAACCCAAATACTTTCGCTCATGACCTGCTTCTCCCAGGGATCGTGTCTGTGTCTTTCATGACTCTTCTGTCTCAATCAGCTCCGGCTGCTCCATGGGCAGCAAAAGGCTGAATACGGTTTCACCCGGCACACTTTCGCATTCGATCAGTCCATGATGCTGGCTGATGATCGACTGGGCGATGGAAAGGCCCAGCCCTGTGCCGCTGGCGCGGCCACTGACCATGGGATAGAACAGGGTTTCCTGTACTTCCGGGTCGATGCCGGGCCCGTTATCAATAATGTCTACGCGCAACACCAGCCGGTGCCTCAGCACCCCGATGGTGAACTGGCGCAGCACCCGGGTACGCATCACGATGCGCGCCTGTGGCGTTGACGATTCCAGCAGCGCCTGGGTGGCGTTACGGATCAGGTTCAGCAGCACCTGAATCAGTTGGTCCCGGTCGGCCACCACATCCGGCAAGCTGATATCGTAATCCCGCCAGATCGAGACGCCCTGGGGATGCTCAGCCAGTAACAACTGACGTACATGCTCCAGGCACTCATGCACATTGACCGGGCGAAACTCTGGCGGCTTGCGAGGCCCCAGCATGCGATCTGCCACAGAGCGCAAGCGATCCGCCTCATCAATAATGACCTTGGTGTACTCGGTCAGCTCAGGGTCTGGCAGGGCACGTTCCAGCAGCTGTGCAGCGCCGCGAATGCCCCCCAAGGGGTTCTTGATCTCGTGCGCCACACCCCGCACCAGCGCCCGGGTTGCCTGGTGGGCATGCAGCAACGCCTCCTCACGGGTAATGCGCAGCAACCGATCCAGCGCCTGAAGCTCCAACAGGAGGCACAGCGGCTGGCCGGGCTCATTGATGGGGCTGACCGAATAATCCACGGTGACCTCATTGCCCGGCGCCACAGACAAGCGCGCCTCCCGGCGCGTAAAGGGGTGCTCGTCACGGATGCACTGCTGCAGGGCAGACCGTGCCTCTTCATCGTCAAAGAAGTAATCGGGCAATGGCTGACCGATGGCGCGGACGGCACTGGTCGCGAGCAACATTTCTGCTGCCGGATTCAGATAACGCACGTGCAGCTCACTATCGAGCATGACCACTGCAGTGCGCAGGTGATCGAGTAACCGTTTGTGCAAGGCGACACCACTTATCAACTAATTGGCCCATAACAGGGCATAAGCAATTATCAGGCCACCTGAGAGAAACGGGTCAGACGCGCAAATCACGCCAAAGGGACATGAAAAAAGCCGTGAGGAGTGGTTAGTTTAGCGCGCCAAAGACAAGAAATGCACCATATGGGTGCATTAAGGGGTTTTCATTGCGGGGCGTCCGAGTGATGCAGGCCTGGCTACCGTGCCCGTGGATGCGCCAGCACCCGGAGTGGCTGCCCCACCCCTGGGCGCAGAAGCTCCTTGCGAAGCAGAACTCCCCGTACTTGCCTGGCGACCAATCACCGCAGGACCATTCCCTGGTCGGTACGACCCTACCGTACTGCGATGAATATAGATTTCGATAGACGCCGACTCGGTTACGACCTCACCCTCACTATCCACCACCATGGCCGTGAGAGTGTGGACCCCCCTGTCAGGGTTCAGCAACTGCAAACCAGGCAGCTCATTCCCGTTATCAAGGACAACCAGCTTATGGCCTTCCTGCAGGCCTGGAACAAGATCCACGCTGATCTTCACCGGCTCCTGAGGGTTGCGAATTGTACTGCCTGGCTCAGGCGCCGTAATGGCAATCGTATCGTACCCGGCAAACTCAGCCTCGCCACTCCCCGTGCCAGACACCGCTTCAACGGGAGCAACCGGCAGCTCCACGCGCTTGATTGGCACGGTATTGGTTTTGCGCAACTGCACCTCTTCAGTAGCAGCCGCACCTCCCGGCTTCTGATCAGTGAAAACGACGTTGCCGTTCTCATCGACGACCCGGTAGATTTTGGATGATGCCGCCGCATCAGCTCCCGACATATCCTCTGACTCGGCGTATACCACACCGGAACAGAGCGGCAACATCATCAGCATCCACAGCTTTTTCATTCTGACTCTCCACATTTATCTACCTGATTCTGGCCCGGAAAACTTTGTTCAAACAAGGAGAAAATGCACAAATTCGCATCCTTGCCTGCAACGACGGAAGTGAAGACCCGCCGCGACTGCAGCCAGACATAAAAAAAGCCCCCGACCAGCGGGGGCTTTTTCACTGCAATCCCAAGGGATTAGCAGGAGTAGTACATGTCGAACTCAACCGGATGCGGAGTCATGTTCAGACGCTCAATCTCACCACGCTTCAGGGAGATGTAGCCATCCAGCATGTCCTTGGTGAACACGTCACCTTCGGTCAGGAAGTCCATATCGGCTTCCAGGCAATCCAGCGCCATGGTCAGGGTATGAGCCACGGTGGGGATGTCTTTAGCTTCTTCAGCCGGCAGATCGTACAGATCCTTATCCATGGCATCGCCGGGGTGCAGCTTGTTCTTGATACCGTCAAGACCAGCCATCAGCAGTGCAGCGAAGCACAGGTAGGGGTTGGCAGACGGATCAGGGAAGCGCGCTTCGATACGACGCGCCTTGGCGCTGCTCACGAACGGAATACGGATGGACGCAGAGCGGTTACGGGCAGAGTAGGCCAACATTACCGGAGCTTCGAAACCGGGCACCAGACGCTTGTAAGAGTTGGTGGAACCGTTGGTGAAAGCGTTAAGGGCACGGGCGTGCTTGATGATACCACCGATGAAGTACAGCGCTTCGTCGGACAGACCCGCATAGCCTTCGCCTGCGAACAGGTTCTTGCCATCTTTACCCAGGGACACGTGAACGTGCATACCGGAACCGTTGTCACCGATCAGCGGCTTGGGCATGAAGGTAGCGGTTTTGCCGTAGGCATGAGCCACGTTGTGCACGCAGTACTTGAGGATCTGAACTTCGTCAGCCTTGTTGGTCAGAGTGTTGGCGCCAACACCAATCTCACACTGACCAGCAGTACCTACTTCGTGGTGATGCACTTCGATGTTCAGACCCATGGATTCCATGGCGGAACACATGGCACCACGCAGGTCGTGCAGGCTGTCTACCGGAGGAACCGGGAAGTAACCACCTTTCACACCCGGACGGTGACCGATGTTGCCACCTTCGAAGTCTTCGTGGGAAACCCACGCAGCTTCTTCAGAGTGAATGTTGTACATGGAACCCTGCATGTCGGATTTCCACTGCACGGAATCAAATACGAAGAACTCCGGCTCAGGACCGAACAGGGCGGTGTCAGCGATACCGGTAGCCTTCAGGTACTCTTCGGCACGCTTGGCAACGGAACGCGGGTCACGCTCGTAACCGGTCATGGTGGACGGCTCGAGAATATCGCAACGCAGGTTCAGGGTGGCTACGTCAGTGAACGGGTCCAGAACGGCAGTAGAGTCGTCAGGCATCATCACCATGTCGGACTCGTTGATGCCTTTCCAGCCAGCGATGGAAGAACCGTCAAACATCTTGCCGTCGGTGAAGAAATCTTCGTCGATTTCACCCACCGGCAGAGTAACGTGCTGCTCCTTGCCACGGCTATCCGTGAAGCGCAGGTCCACCCATTTCACATCGTTTTCTTTAATCAGCTTGAGGGTCTTTTCAGACATTGTCGTGCGTCCTCCTAAGGAACAGCGGGTTTATCTCTGACTCGACATATTGCACCGGCATGGAGCAACACAGAGAGCCGGTATTCTCGGCCAAGGGGCCACTAATGCCAATAGGGAGGCAAATACCATGCCAGCCCTTTTTTAGCGCATACCCCCCGGCTACCGGGGGCTCACCACGTCACGCACCACCATAATGCACACAAATGGTGCGCAGTGGCCGCATGCAGCACTAAAACAGTGCACCATTATCCTCGCCGACGCGCAAGACCACAAAACACTCATTGCCCTGTTCGCCGGTTTCCAGCACTTCGTGGCCGTTAATCCGACACCAGGCCGGGATATCGTTCAGCGCGCCCGGATCAGTACAGACCACCTTGAGACAATCCCCGGTGGACAATGTACGCACCTTGTTCTGCGTTTTGATGACCGGCATCGGGCACAGCAGGCGGCGGGTATCCAGGTCGTGAATCACATCAGTCATATCACTACCCCACATTCCAGGCAGGCAAAACATCATCAGGCTGCGCCGGCCTTACCGTCACCTGGCGAGCCACACCATCCGGCTGGCGAATTTCCAACGTCACCTCGTCAAGCACTCGCCCCTTGGAATAACGGGCCACAATCGCAGCAGCCTGCTTGAGCTCTTCGTCAGATTCGAAGCTGCCATCCACCAGGGCAAGAGGCCCCGGACAGCTTACCGTGGTGATACTGGAGAACATATAGCGGTAGCCCTCCAGAAAGCGATTCTCGCCTTCCTCACGGCTAATGATCAACTTGTAGTGGGGTTTCGGCCGCAGGTGGCGCCCCACCTTCAATAACATAATGTCATCAAGCTCGTAGCGTCGCTCATTGCGGGCTTTCCAAAGGTCTGACAGCTTGTTGGAATAGGATTCGTCGGTGAGGAAACAGCACCCTCCGGCCGGCTGGGCAAAATCATCCAGTCCAAATTTCTTCGCCAACGCCATCTGCGGTTTACGGTTGCGGCCAGAAAAATCGTGCAGCTCATCGCGGTTCACCCACCCCTCTCGCTCGGGCAAGGTTGGGGGCAGATTCCTGGCACAGAGCGGGCGCAACAATCGATCGTCCGCCCCGGACTCCTGACTGATGATCGGCATGGTTTCCTTACGCTGGCTCTTGGGCCGCTGGCCAATCACTTCGCCTGTCACAATGAAGTCAAACCCGCGATCGCCAGCGAACTCTCGCGCCTTGTTGATCATCAAGGTGGCCTGATTGACCATGAAAATCTTGCAGTCGAGGCAGGGGTTCAGGTTGGCGCCGTAGCCGTGCCTGGGGTTCAGCACCACATCCTTGTACTCCTCAGAGATATCAATGATGTGCAGTTTGATACCGAGCTGTTCGGCCACCCACAGGGAGTTATTGCGCTTTTCCTTGTCCTTGTCCTTCTTGCGAATGGCATGGGTATGCCCTTCCACACAGAAGCCGGTGAAAAAGTTCACCCCTTCCACTTCGATGCCCTGCTCCTGCATGACCTTCACGGCCAGCATGGAATCCAGTCCGCCGGACACCAGCGCGATCGCGCGCCGCTTGATGGGTTGGGTTGCCTGTGTCATGTGAAAAACCTGTGCTGGGGGCCGCACTGCCTGCCGCCCTGGCTCGAAAATTGGGCGGCGAAGTATAGCAATGGCGGGACCTGCACGCATCCATCCCCCATGCCGCCTGTCACTTGAATGTCATCCCAGGACGGCACACTCCTGCTCCACACGCTGTATATGGAGCGTCCTGCATGAGACGCTGGCTTAGCTACGCAGCCCTTTTTGTGGCAATCGCATTCACTGCCGCAGGCCTTGGCTGGTGGTTCCATACCCCCCACGGCCCCTGGCTGGTACATGACCGCCCACTGGCCGGACAGCGGGTGTGCGCCATCGGTGATGGTGGCTGGGGGAATCCGGCGTCACTGGCCGTCGGTCAGGCCCTGGTGACACTGGGCTGCGACCAGATCCGCTATCTGGGCGACCTGGTCTATCCTGATGGCATCCTGGACGCCAATGATCCGCTCATCGACAGCCGCTTCCTGCCACCCCTGCAGCCAGCGCTGGATGCTGGTATTCCTGTCTATATGGTGCTGGGTAACCATGACTGGAAACAGAACGGAGAGGCCTGGCTTGAAGTGGCACGCCACCACCCGCTGATCCACCTTCCCCACTTTTACTACTTTGAACAGTGGCCAGACGCCTGTGCGTTCAGTCTGGAGACAACCTGGTTCGAAAAGTGGTATTACTTTCACCGGCAAATCAATTGGCTCACGGCCAGCCAACAGATGGCTCACGCACATGGCTGCCAATTCAGCCTGGGGTTTGCCCATCACCCCATGTTCAGTACCGGCTCCCATGGCAACGCCCATGAAATGATTAACCTTGGCCTGAAACAGAAACTGATCGGTCATCTGGACTTGCTGGTCGGCGGCCACGACCACATCCTGTCTGATGAAGGGGAGTACCAGGACACCCGGCAGCTGATATCCGGTTCCGCCAGCATCACCAATGATCTTGGCCCTGCCAGCAACGCACAGCACTTCACGCGCGCCACCCACGGCCTGATAACTCTGGATTTTGAAAAGACCGACGCAGGCCTGCGCGTCGACTACCGCTTTTACAGTGTGCTCGGCAATCCGCAGGATCCGCTGATCACCCTGCTGTGGCAGGGTGACCAGAACGGGCAGGGAATCCGCTAGCGATCAGGAAGGTTCCTGGGGCTCCACCGCCACCGGGCCGGCGACGGCAAATTTTGACTTGGAAAACGCAATACGCTCAGCGGCGGGCAGATCCTTGTCGCCCACAGACTCGAGGTAATCCTCGATAATCCGGCAACGACGCAACAGACCGTCGTCCATGGCAATCTGGATATTCAGCCCCGGGCGGGCATTGAGCTCAAGCATCATGGGACCGTGGTCGCGGTCCATGACCAGATCAACCCCCAGATAGCCGAGCCCTGTCAGGTCATAACAACGGGCCGCCAGAGACAGACAATCCTCCCAATCAGGCACGGTCAATCCCGCCACCGCGTTGGCCGTGTCCGGATGCCGCTGGATCTTCCTATTGAGCCAGGTACCATCCAGCGTCACACCGGTGGACAGATCCAGGCCGACACCAATCGCACCCTGGTGCAGGTTTGCCTTACCCTGAGACTGCCGGGTAGGCAGGCGCAGCATGGCTGCCACAGGGTAGCCCTTGAGCACGATGATGCGAATGTCCGGCACACCCTCATAGCTGATGCGCTTGAACAATTCGGTAGACGTCACCCGATACTCGATCAGTGCCTGATCGCGATGCCCACCCAGCGAATAAATACCGGAAATGATGCCGGAAATATGGTGTTCCAGTTCCTCGAGGGTAATGATGCGGCCGGACGCAGAGCGGAAATAGTCTTCAAAGCGATCGGCGATCACCATGATGCCATCCCCGCCAGCCCCCTCCGCGGGCTTGATAACAAAATCCCGGTGCGTATCCACCACCTTGCGCAGGGTGCTGATACCCTGCTCGGTGGCAATGGTGCCGTACAACTCCGGCACCCTGATACCGGCATCCAGCGCCATTTTCTTGGTCTTGATCTTGTCATCGACCAGCGGATACAAGCTGCGCTTGTTATAACGCAGAATGTAGTCCCCATTGCGCTGGTTAATACCCATGACACCACGGGCACGCAGGGCCTTGCGGGTCTTGGACCACAGCATCAGTGCTTGTCTCCCTCGACCATGGCGCGAAAACGCACCAGCTCAGTCAGTCGGTAACCGCGGTAGTGCCCCATCAGCACCATGAATGAGGCCAGGCAAAGCAACACGCCAGGGAAGGTAAAGACGAAGTACACCAGCGGCTGCCATACCATCAGCAAGTGACACAGGATCGCGGTGAACAGGGTGCCCAGCGCCACCTTGAGTGACTGACTGCCCCCCCGTTCCTCCCAGACAATGGAGGTGCGCTCAATTACCATGGTGAGCACCACCATCGGGAACAGGCCAACAGACAACCCGGAGCCCATTCCCAGCTTGTAGCCCAACAGGCTGAGCAATGCCATGGTGATCACTACAAAGGTCAGCACCACTGACAATCGCGGCAGCAACTGCAACTTCAAGTGTTCCAGATACGATCTCACCGACAAGCCAATGGCAGTAATAAAGGTGAACAGCAACACACCGTACAACACCTGGGTTTCCCGGAAGGCCAAGGCCACCAGCACCGGAGTAAAGGTACCCAGTGTTTCCATGCCCACCAGCGAGCGCATCAGCAGCACAAGAATCACCCCAACCGGGATCATGATCAGAATGCGGTACAACTGCTGTGCCGGCAGCGGCAACTCGTAGAGCGAGAAATCGATAAAGCTCTCGGCATCCTTCATCCGCAGGGACTGGGCCAGCTGCAGCGCACTCATTTCATTACGGTGAACACTGAAGGAGACATTTCCGGATTTACCCCCATCGAGCTTGAGCAACGACTCCGCCCCACGCCACCAGACCAGACGATCTTCCGGGAGCCCCTGCTGACCATTCACCGGGTTGAAGTAAAGCCACTGTTTGCCGTTGTAGCTACGCAGCCATAACTCGGGCTGCTGCCCCTGACTCTCAGCAAGACGCAAGGTATGGACCGGTTCGGCAGGAATGTGGGACATCGCCAGCAACAGGTCGACCACCTTGGCCCGGTTTTCCGGACTTAAATCGCTACCCAGCAGCAGCTGGACATTGTCGTTTTCCAGCTCATTGACGCGCTTGATTGTCTCACTAATGAAGGTTTCCACATCCGCAGAATGCTGACGGATTGGCTCCAGCAGCGCCTCGGCAGCAAGACGCTCCGGCCCCTTGAGGGCAGGCGCAGGACGAAACTGGGGGCCGGGTTCATTTTCAGGGGACTCAGCGTAGCGCTGGGTCAACATCAGCCGGTAATACAGATATTGATTGCCCTCGGCTCGCCGGGACGACCAGGTCACCTGGCGATTGCCCTTCTCCGTGTTGACGTTGACGCCATAATTATTGGAGATAAAGCTTTCATTCAGCGTGGTGTAAGCATTGTTCTGGGGCGGCACAAACATCCGCACCTTGACCGGCTTGTTGGGCCGGGCATTAAACCCCACCTCAGCATCCACCACCCACACCTGATCGGTTTCATCCTGGCTGAGCGGAACGTGCTGCACAAATACCTGATACAGAACACTGCCTACTCCCAGCAATAACAGGAAGAAAGCGAGCAAACGCGCCTGAAACTTGACTGAACCCATTATTGCGCCTCGGCAGCCTCCGTCATTTCATCATTGTTTACGTCTTTCGCCGACGACTCACATCTCGGAGCGCCGGCAGCATGCTGCATGGAAGGGTCCACCACTGCTGCCAGTTTCTGCAGTGCGTGTGAACCCATCAGCATGGGGTAACTGAATTCACTGCGATCGGTCAGATTCACCTCAATCTGCTGCTGGCGCTTACCCATACACACCGTCAGCATGACCACTGGCCGGCTGCGATATTCACGTTCATCACCGTCCAGGCTCTCGGCACGCTGCTTGATTCTCACGTGCCCCGCCAACGGCAGCTCGATGTCGTCCCACTGGGACTGCGTGATTCCCAGCTCCTCACGATCATCCCGATCAATCGCCAGGTCAAACTCCACCATTTGCTGACCATCACGGGTAAAGGTCTTTATGTAACGGGCGCTCAATGAGGCGCTGTCCGCTCCAGTATCCAGCTTGGCAGGCACGGTGACCCCCAGCTCTTCGATAAATACCTGCTCATGCAAACCATAGATCATCTTGCTTGCCGATGCTTCGGCACTGGCCTCCCAGGACATCCCGAGCAACATCAGCCAGAAAGGAATTCGCATCTTAACAACCTGATATCAAAAGCGTTACTGCCCCCGGACTCCCTGGAAAGGAGGCCCCTCAGGCCCCCCTATGACCCGGCCCGGGGCAAATGGTTGCGCCATTCTAGGACAACAATCTGGCCCGCGCAGGAACAACCGTAAAATCGTGAACTGCTTCACAGTGCGCAATCTTACGACAAAGCCCGACCGATGGGCTATCACCAGCCCAAAGCGCTGTTATAATGCGCGCCCCTGCGGGCTGGTGATAACCGGCCTGCTCATTTTTCACTGGAGCTACACTCGTGATTGAACGCCTGCGCAATATCGCCATCATCGCCCACGTTGACCACGGCAAGACCACCCTGGTGGACAAGCTGCTGCAACAGTCCGGCACCCTGGGAGATCGCGCTGGCGATATCGAGCGGGTCATGGACTCCAATGATCTGGAGAAGGAACGGGGCATTACCATCCTCTCCAAGAACACTGCTATCCAGTGGAACGACTATCGCATCAACATCGTGGACACCCCCGGACACGCCGACTTCGGCGGTGAGGTAGAGCGCGTCATGTCCATGGTGGATTCCGTACTACTGCTGGTAGACGCAGTAGACGGCCCCATGCCGCAAACTCGCTTTGTTACCCAGAAGGCATTTGCCGCTGGCCTCAAGCCGATCGTGGTGATCAACAAGATCGACCGTCCCGGCGCGCGCCCTGACTGGGTCATGGACCAGGTCTTTGACCTGTTCGATAACCTGGGTGCCACCGACGAGCAGCTGGATTTCCCGGTAATCTATGCCTCCGCCCTGAACGGGATCGCCGGCATGGAAGCCGACAACCTGGCCGACGACATGACCCCGCTGCTGGAAGCCATTGTCGAGAAAGTGGCCTATCCGGATGTGGACGCCGATGGCCCCTTCCAGATGCAGATTTCTTCCCTGGACTACAACAGCTACCTGGGCATCATCGGTATCGGCCGCGTCAAGCGTGGTCAGATCAAGGCCAACAGCCCGGTGAAAGTAATCGGCGCTGACGGCGAAGTCCGCAGCGGCAAGATTCTGACCATTATGGGTTATCACGGTCTGGAGCGAGTGGACGCCCCTACTGCCTCTGCTGGCGAGATCGTCTGCATTACCGGCCTGGACCCGCTGAACATCTCCGACACCCTCTGTGATCCGGCCAATGTGGAGGCCCTGCCCCCGCTGAGCGTGGACGAGCCTACCGTGAGCATGTTCTTCCACGTGAACACCTCGCCATTCGCGGGCCAGGACGGCAAGTTCGTCACCAGCCGCCAGATTCGCGAGCGCCTGGAAGCCGAGCTCAAGCACAACGTGGCCCTGCGCGTGGAAGAAACCGGCAGCGCCGACCAGTTCCGCGTCTCCGGCCGTGGTGAACTGCATCTCTCGGTACTGATCGAGAACATGCGCCGTGAAGGCTTCGAACTGGCCGTGGGCCGTCCGCAGGTGATCATTCGTGAAGAAGATGGCGTGAAGCAGGAGCCCTACGAAACCGTGGTGGCCGATGTGGAAGAGCAGCACCAGGGCTCCATCATGGAGCAGCTGGGTCTGCGCAAGGCCGAGATGACCAACATGGAACCGGACGGCAAGGGCCGTGTCCGCCTGGAATTCCTGGTGCCGAGCCGTGGCCTGATCGGTTTCCGCAGCCAGTTCCTGACCCTGACATCCGGCACCGGTATTCTCAACAGCACGTTCAGCCACTATGGCGAGTTCAAGGCGGGTGACATGGCCAAGCGCATCAACGGTGTGCTGGTATCCATGGTCAAGGGCAAGGTGCTGGGCTTCGCCCTGTTCAACCTGCAGGAACGTGGCCGCATGCTGATCGACCCGAACGTGGACGTCTACGAAGGCCAGATCATCGGCATTCACAGCCGTGGCAACGACCTGGTCGTGAACCCCACCAAGGGCAAACAGCTGACCAACATGCGCGCCTCCGGCACCGATGAGAACATCGTTCTCACCCCGCCGATCCGCTTCAGCCTGGAGCAGGCTCTGGACTTCATTGAAGATGACGAGCTGGTTGAGGTCACCCCCAACCATCTGCGTCTGCGCAAGAAGCTGCTTACCGAGACCGAACGCAAGCGCGCCGGTCGCTAATAAGGCTGCCAGTCCTGATAAGGCTGGTGCACCCTGCCATGCAGGGGCGCCAGCCTGCCCTGGGCCTCCAGGGCATCCAGCGCCTCCTCCAACAATGCCGCAGTCCGGTCACCCGCAGCGCCCTTCGGCACAATTAACACATCGTCATAGCAGCGAAACAGGCTACGGTGGATATTTTCGAGCCCGCTGCTGCGCAGCATATTGTCTGTTTCTTCCTGCGCACCGATAAAACCGTCCAGTCTTCCACGCGCGACCAACGCCAGCCCCTGGCGCAATTCGGTTACCCCTTCTAGCGGCAAGGCAAACAAATCGAGATTGGCCCTCAAGGTCGCCAGTCGCAGTACCCCCTGTTGTGCTCCTGAGATCGCCTGCTGCCCAGTGAGCCGCTGCCTGGCAGAAGAATACAGCACCATGCAGACCTCCCCCATCGGGCGCTCCACATATCGCCAGGGCAACGACGGAAGATCCAGTGCTGGATTTCGAATCATTGGCATATGAAAGTCTGCGACCCCCGTTGAGGCATCGTGTATCGAGCGAATGAAAGGGGACACCCGAATCTTCACCGACACCGCAGGCAATACGTCATCCATTGCTCGTAATAATTCGATGAAAGGACCACTCTGATCGAGATTGGCGAGACCGGGTATGTGCGCAACACTTCCAACCAGAGACCGGGGAGGGCTTTCTGCTCTGACGTGACCGGCCAACAATCCCAACACCAGTCCCAGCACCACCCCCAGTATCAGCCCACTCCGGAAAGCCCCTGCCCCTGACGCCTTCTCTACAGCCCGCCGCGGCAGCAAACTGTCTTGGCTCTGTTGCTGTTCATACTCAGCGATAACATCCCGAGCCCGGCAGACATCCTCGTCATCCACCCACACCGAAGCCAGCCCCGCAGCAGGCAGCTCTCCCACTCCGCCCTGAAGAAGATCACCTCGTACCTGGGCGGCGATACCAACCTGCTCCAGCAGCCCTGCAACCATGTGAGCCTCGAGGCCCTCTCCAGCTTGATAAACACATTTCACGGCTCAACCGCTTCCTTGTCGATCACCTCCAGCAAGCGGTAGCGAAGACGACTTCCATCGGCAGGAGGGGTCTCCAATTCGCTCACCTCCACCCGCAAGGTATACCGGTAACCTTGCTCAAAACGGAAGCCTTCAATGGCATCATAGAACAGTTGGTAGTTCTCCTCCCGGGAGTGCCGAACCCGCATGCAATCCATCGGCCCAACGCCGATACAGGCGGTGGTATAAGGTGCGACATAAAGCAGTTCACCCTCCGACCCCGGCTCACTGCAGGCAACCAGCATCAACAACAGACACATCCATCCGGGTTTCATCATCCGAGTCCTGTTATTCTTTCTTCCAATCAATATCACGGACACCCCACCACGGCAAAACCCATGCTGCATATCGCCCTTTTCGAACCCGAAATCCCTCCCAATACAGGCAACATCATTCGGCTAGCCGCCAACACCGGCGCTCAACTGCACCTGATCCAGCCTCTGGGTTTTTCCCTGGAGGAAAAGAAACTACGTCGAGCGGGGCTCGATTACCGTGAGTTTGCCAACCTGCAGCTACACGATAACTTTCCCCATTTTCTGGACCAAACCATCGGCCAACGCCTGTTTGCGCTAACCACAAAAGCCAGCCGCCCCCACAGCACAGCGAATTTCCAGGACGGGGACATCCTTTTGTTCGGACCGGAAACCCGCGGGCTTCCCAAGTCTGTCATTGAGTCGCTCCCTGCCGAACAGCGCCTGCGCCTACCCATGGTCGCCGACAGCCGCAGCCTCAACCTCAGCAATGCCGTTGCGGTCACACTGTATGAGGCTTGGCGGCAGCTGGGATACGCAGGGGCAGTGAACAGTTAACAGTGAATAGTGAACAGCGCGCGAGGCAGGTTTGTTTTAGCCTTAAACGCAAGAGGCCGCGCC
>NZ_AXBZ01000008.1:0-19309 GCF_000475295.1 Alcanivorax sp. P2S70 | reverse complement strand
AAAGGCGCGGCTTGGAGCGCCCATCTGTTGCGCCTTGCCTCTAGGAAAGGGAACCACCCTTACCGTCGAGACAAGACACAACAGCTGCACGCTTCATGCCACGCTGAGCATGCAAGGCGTTATTCAGAGGCTCCCTAGGCCAATCATGGTATTAAGATGCATGGGAAAGCACGGAATCGCACATGGATAAAATGATGAAGTGGCGCTTGTGGATTTCCGCCATTGTGCTGTTGGTGGTACTGGCTGTGGCGTTTCATACCCTGGTTTGGCAGCGCCACCAGATCCCCGTGAGTGGAGTGCGCGTCACCACAGAAACCGGGGCAGAGGGGCAAGACTGGCTGATCTCCCTGTATGACCAGGGCCAGCAGCACTGGCAGGCCAATGAGGAGGGTTATCGGTTGGTGATCGAACGCCTGGGGCAAGACGCGTTTGACCTGGATATCAGCTATCAAAATGGCGAAAGCCAGCGCCGTATTCGTCAGCGGGTACGACTCAACCCCGGTCTCACCCTGGTGGCAGCCTTTGGCCCGGACCAGCACAGCCATACGCCGCACAGGGTGCTCATCGATCGGCAAATCAGTGACAGCCCCTAGCCTGTTTGCCCGGTGTCGTCACAGGCGGCGCCTTCACTGAAGGACGCCGCCATCGCTAATCATCGCATCACCTATCCGTGTGCTTCGGGGGCGGTTACCGCGCCAGGGATGGCGCCGTGCTGAGGCGCTGTTGACTCGGCAGCCCGTTCCCGGTGGCCTTCATCATCCGCAGGCGGTGCGCTGTTTCGCAACAGGATCGCCACCAATGCCGCAGTCCCGGCAAGAATCACCGCGCCAATAGCCGCATTGGTATGCAATGCCAGGTTGAAGGCCGTTTTGGCCGCGCTCATAAGTGCCTGCCCGGTCTCACCCGGTAGCTGGGCGGCGGCCCCCAGGGCTCCGCCAAGCGTATCCATGGCCGCCAGTGACAGGGTATCGGGCAGGTCTGCAGGCATGGAAACGCGCATATGTGTGCGGTACACCGCCGCACCGATACTGCCAATCACCGCGATTCCCAGAGCCATGCCAAGTTCCGTGGCGGTTTCCGAGGTTGCCGATGCCGCGCCGGCCTTACGCGGCGGCGCGGCACTTACCACCATGTCGGTGCCGAGAATCATCATGGGCATCACCCCGATGCCCATGATCGTCATGCCGGCAATCAAAAGCGGGATATCTGACGGATCCTCAACCGGCAGCAGCAGGACTAGCCCGAAGGCGGCCATCAGCAAGCCGAGACTGACCAGCTTTTGCCGTGAGATGCGCCCCACCAGGCGGGGGATCAGCAAGGACGCCACTGTCTGCACCACCGCCGGTGGCAGCATGACCAGGCCGGACTGCAACGGCGACAGATCCAGTACCCCTTGCAGATACTGAAACACCATCAGCCAGGCACCCGAGAGTGCCAGGATGGTCAGCATCATGGCGCCGACCGAGGTGCTGAACATCCGGTTGGCGAACAGGGTTATATCCAGCATGGGTTCTGCCAGCCGTCGTTGGCGGCGGGTAAAGGCCACGCCAATAATCAGGCCGAGTACAATGGCGAGCAGCGGGAGCACAGTGATGCCATTGCGAGCCATGTCCTTGAGGCCGTAGATCACGGCCAATACCATCGCCACGGACAGCAGGGCACTGGTCCAGTCCTGCCGTCCAGCCTCATCATCACGAAACTCTGGCAACAGCACGGGGCCGCAAATCAGCAGTAACAGCATCACGGGCACCCCGAGCAGGAATACCGAGCCCCACCAGAAATATTCCAGCAGGGCGCCGCCCACCAGAGGGCCGATGGCACTGCCGACTATGAAGCCGGTCATCCACACGGTAATCGCCAGCGTCCGCTCCTGCTCCACCTGAAACATATTACGCAGTAGCGACAGGGTTGATGGCATCAGCGTGGCGCCCGCAATGCCGAGCACCGCACGGCTGGCAATCAGCATTTCGGCCGTGCTGGCAAAGGCGGCCAGTGCGGAAGCCGCCCCAAATGCGGTGGCCCCGGCCAACAGCAGCTTGCGGCGGCCAATGCGGTCACCCAGGGTGCCCATGGTCACCAGAAAGCCGGCAATCATGAAACCGTAGATATCCAGTATCCACAGCAATTCCGCGCTGGTGGGCTGAAGGTCGGCACTCAGGTGCGGGGCGGCCAGATGCAAAACCGTCATGTCCAGTGCCAGCAACACGGTGGGTAACATCAGCACAGCCAGTCCCAGCCATTCACGGCGGGTGGCGGGTTTTTCAACGGGGGTCATGGTCTCTCCAGGTCCTGCAAACGCAAAAGGTCATAGCGACCCTAAATCCTCAACCAGACTTGAGGTCAATAGTGCATTGTCTCAGTCAGCCGGTTAACAGACCGGCGTCGTGTTCAATTCGTTCAAGATTCTCTATTCATCATGATGCTGTCATGACCGGAAGGGGGGAGGGCTGGAAGGGACGTCGCCCGGCATGCTCGACTGACCTGCGTTACATCGACAGGTAAGTGTCAGGCTGTGTGGCGGTTTGGCAGGTTGGCGCGGCGCTTGCGGTACTGCAAGCCTGAGTTCCCCCTCTTCACCATCAGGCGAAGAGAGGGCGGCCGAAGGAACGGCCGGGCATGGGGGCTAGAACTGGAAGCGCAGTCCGGCACCGAACATGTCCACGTTCAGCTCGTTATCAAAACGCATGTATTCCGCATACACGTACAGTTTATCCATCAGATCGACCGTCGCACCGAGCCCGCCGAATGCATCGGTGGAAGAATCATCATCGTCGCCCAGTGGGTGCTTGATATCGAAGTCCGTATTGGCGATTCCGCCCTTCCCATAGAGCCCGACAGGGCCAAGTTCGAAGCTCAGCAAGCCAGCAAACGTCAGGGCACCACCTTCGACTTCGGTGTTGAATTCCCCTTCGATTTCACCGAAATCGTAGTAGCCGACTTCTACGCCGACCAACTCGATAGGACGCCACCCAAGGAACAGCCCTCCCGTGGTATTGTCGTCGTCGAATTTGACGTTTTCGACTTCTTCATCAACGGCGGTGTTATATAGGCCTGCACCGATGTACACGCCAGCGGTAGATAATGGCGCCAGTGAGCACAGCGCGACACCTGCAATAAGTTGTTGTAGACGTTTCATTGTTATCTCTCCCTGATGGTTGGTCGTCGTCAGTATTACCCAGTTTGTGACAATTGTGTATGGGCGGCGTCACACAGCCAAGCCTGCCCATAAATGAAGGAATGACCGAAATGCAGACCGCCAACACGGATTACGCTGGCATCATTTTCGATATGGATGGGACCCTGGTGGACTCCCGTCTGGATTTCACGTTGATTCGCGATGAGCTGGACTGCCCGGAAGGAATCGGCGTGCTGGAATTTATCGATACCTTGCCGCGGGATCGGCAGCCCGCGGCCCACAAAGTGGTGCTGCGTCACGAACGCAATGGGGCCATGAAGGCCCGCTGGATGCCTGGGGCCAAAGCCTGCCTGGAGCGGCTCGCCGCCAACGGAATTCCCACCGCCATTCTGACCCGTAACGCCCGGGAAATTACCGCGCTGACCATCGAACGGCTGGGTATCCCGGTCAGCCACTGGCTGGCCCGGGAAGACGCGCCACCCAAGCCCGCGCCAGAGGGTTTGCTATCTATCGCCGCAGACTGGCAGCTGGACCCGGCTTCGGTGGCCTACGTTGGGGACTTCGAGTATGACCTGCTGGCGGCCAGAAACGCTGGCATGGTGGGCGTGTATTACGATGGCGATGGTCGCAATCTGCATAGCCATCTTGCCGATCGGACTATTCGTCATTTCGACGAATTATGAATTGCCAGGAAGTGGCTGTCGGTAAATCCGTGATTCGCCTTTAGCCGGGCAGGCGCAACATCGCCCAATGCATCACTGAGCCGCCGGGCAAAAAACCGTGGTGAACAATTTCAAAACCGAAACGCCGGTACAGCGACACGTTATCTTCATTGTGCGTGTCCAGGTAAACGGGCAATTGTTGTTCATCCAGCTCGGCCAGTGTCGGGCGAAGCAAGGCACTGCCCAGCCCTTTGCCATGTTTGTCCGGCTCCACTCCAATGGTGGCCAGATAATAGTGCGAATCGGTGATGATGGACTTGTGCATGGCTTGCATGATGTCCAGCGCCTTCAACTGCCGAAGGACCGCGGCAGGCCCCTGATGCAAACTGCCACGCACCGCGCCATAGCGCAGCAGATCCAGCAGGCTGTAATGCAGGGCGCCGGAAGGTGACCAGATCGCTGCGCCACTCAACCCGTCATCGGTCACCACAATCTGTCCCTTATTGGCTGCGTGGTTGAGCATGTAGCGAAACGTGAAATGGTTGAGTTTTTCGCGCTTGGTGTCATCAGGAAAAAAATACACAAACAGCGGATCGTCATAAAACGCACGACTCAGCATGGCAGCCAGTGCGTCGGTGTCCGGATGTTTTGCAATCGCCATGGTGTTGTTCTTCTTTCATGGGGTCAGGAGAAAGCGTCTTTAACCATGGTAGGCGGGTTTGTGCGGGGGCGCGACAGGAGATCGGGGATGTATACCCCTGAAGCCCCCTTGCCGGGATCAGAGTGCCAAGGCGATCCGGTTACGGCCGGCGGATTTGGCGCCATACAGTTTCTGGTCTGCGCAGCGCGTCAGGGCGTTCAACTCCATGCCTTCCTTTTCCCCAAAGCAGGCAATGCCGCCGCTCAGGGTCAGGGTAATGGCGTGATCACCGAAGGTAAGCGGGGTGGCCGCAAGTTGTTGACGAATTTTTTCCGCCACCAGCAAGGCCTGCTCCCCATCTGTGTCGGGCAGCAGCAGGCAGAACTCCTCGCCCCCCAGGCGGGCGGCCAGATCGGTTTTACGCAACAGTTGCTTCAGTAAGCGAGCGACATGCTGCAAAGCCCGGTCACCTGCTTCATGGCCATAGCGGTCATTCACTTTCTTGAAGTAATCCAGATCCAGCAGTACCAGTGACATGGGATGGTTGAGGCGCTGGTGCCGGGCCTGTTCGTATTCGAAGCGGCTTTGCAGATGCGCCCGGTTGGGGAGTTTGGTCAAGGCATCGGAGTGGGCCAGTTTCACCAGCCGACGTTCGCTCTGCTCACGGGTCACTTCATAGAGGTGGGAAAAGGCGGTCAGGCATAACGTGAGCACACCAATGTTGGCCAGAATCACCGGTTGCATGGCCTCCGGGTCATCACCAAAGCGCCAGAAGAACAGCCCGGCGGCAATGGACATATAGATTACCGTCAGGATCAGCCCCTTGATCCTGCCCAGCAGCAAGTGCGACACCATGGGGATCAACAGTACCCAGACAAACACATTCATGGTGGAGCGCGGCGAGGCCAGCGCCACCATCATCACACTGAAAAACGGGATCAGGTAGGCAAAAGCCCACAGTTCCAGCCGTTGGGTACGACGGATATTGAAGTACAGCACCACGGAGTAGGCGGCCATGAACAATTCGGCCGAGGCCACGACCAGATTGCCACGGCCCAGGTTGATCCAGGCGAATAGCAGGCCACTGCTGAAGGTAATCAACAGTAACGCGATCAGCAGTGACTTGCGGTACGGGCGCGCAAGTTCACGCTGCTGGCCAGGATCGTTATACATGGGCCGCCATGATTGGTATTCGGAATGAGCAGCATTGTCGCCTGAAAATTGATCAAAAGCCAAGGGTAGCCCTAACGATTCAGGGTTGGCCTGGCCATTCTTGCCCGCCAGATTTCGGCAGGGGGCGGATTCAGCGTCGGGCCCCTGGTGGGGGTGGAGTGTGGAAAGTCACCGGCATGGTGATGGGACTGCACGGGTGGGCAGAGCGAGTCTTTACGGCGTTAATTGGTGGCGACGCCAGCGGTGGCGAGGGTTTCGTCCATCGGGCGCCTCCGTCCTACCTTGTTACATTTGACATACTGGCGAGAATGTCGGGGTTCAGATAGGCTCGGGTGAATTGAATAAAAAAACACCACAACAGAACAATAATCCCGGGAGAGAGTGGGACCATGGATATTCTCCAGCTGCTGGTCAGCGGGGTCGCGAACGGCTGTATCTACGGGTTGTTGGCGCTGGGCTTTGTGCTGATTTACAAAGCGTCAGAAGCCGTCAACTTTGCCCAGGGCGACCTGATGATGCTGGGTGCTTTCCTCGGCATCACCTTCATTAACGCGAGTTACGCCGACCTGCCATTTCTGATCGGCATTACCCTGGCCGCCTTGTTGCTCGGCTTGTTTGGCTATCTGCTGGACAGGCTGGTGTTACGGGCCATCTTTGGCCAGCCGCAGTTTGCCATGGTGATCCTCACCATCGCCCTGGGCTTCCTGATGCGCTTCGTGGCCGGGGTGATCTGGGGCCATGATCCGTCTTCACTGGAAACCCCGTTTGTCGGCAAGGTCTGGCAGCTGGGCGAGCTGATTATCCCGGTGGTGGATGCGGTCATCATCTGCACCACCGTGGCGTTGACCGCCATCCTGTACTTCTTCTTTGCGCGTACCCGCCTGGGGGTGGCCATGCAGGCCAGCAGCCAGAACCAGATGGCGGCGTACTACATGGGGATTCCTGTCAAACGCATCAATGCCATCGTCTGGGCGCTGTCAGGGGTGGTGGCCGCCATTGCCGGGGTGATGTTTGCGGCCAAGGGCGCGGTGGAACCTTCTGTTGGCCTGCTGTTCGGTATCAAGGCCTTTGCTGCGGCGGTGATCGGGGGGCTGGGGTCGCTGCCTGGCGCCCTGTTGGGCGGCTTGCTGGTGGGCATTGTCGAGCCCTTTGCGGGCCGGTATCTGCCTTCCGGTGCCGGCCAGGTTGCCCCCTATGCGTTGATGTTGCTGGTGCTGATCCTGCGCCCCGGCGGCCTGTTCGCGCAGATCAGCCAGAAGAAGGTGTAAGCCCATGAGCAACCGATTCAAAAGTCGCTACGACGACGATATCAATCTCTTTGAGGGGCGCTGGCACCTGACCCAGTACGCCATCCTGATTGCCTTGTTACTGGGGGCGCCCTGGGTGCTGGGCGATTACTACCTGGGCGAACTGACGGCGGTGTTGGTGTGGTCGCTGGCCGGGCTCGGGCTGATGCTGGTGAGTGGGCATACCGGGCAGGTCAGCCTGGGGCATGCCGCGTTCATGGCCATTGGTGCCTTCACCAACCTGGCCCTGATGCAGCGCGGCTGGCACTTCATTCCTTCGCTGTTGGCCAGTGCGGTTACCGCGGGCCTGGCCGGTGCCATCATCGCCCGGCCGATTCTGCGCATGAGTGGCATTTATCTGGCGATCGCGACCCTGGCGCTGAGCATCATTCTGGAAGATGTGGCGATCATGGCCGAACCGGTCACCGGCGGGGTGGCCGGATTATTTGCGCCGCCGATTCAGCTCTTTGGCCTGGAGGTCGACCGGTATGCCACGCCCAAGGCGTTCTACTACATCTGCCTGACGGTGCTGGTGTTGGTCACACTGGGTTACCTGAACTTGCTACGCAGCGCCTCCGGGCGTTCCTTCCTGGCGGTGCGTGACAGTGAGGTGTCGGCCCGGGCGCTGGGGGTCAACGTGACTCGTGCCAAGACCCTGTCGTTCAGCCTGTCCTGTGCCATCACTGGCCTGGCCGGGGCACTGTATGCCCACCTGGCCCAGGCCGTGAACTACGAAAGTTTCCTGGTGCTGATTTCCATCACGCTGTTGTTGCAGGTGGTGATCGGCGGCCTGGGCTCGGTGCACGGGGCCTTCTTTGGCGCCATTGTGGTGGTGGTCTTGCCGCAGTTGATTGCCATTGCCCGCGACTATCTGGATAACGCGGCGGGCATCAAGATTGCGGCCTATCCCGGCATGGATACCGCGCTGTTTGCGTTGTTGATTTTGTTGATGGTGATCTATGAACCCCGGGGCCTGTATGGCGTCTGGTTCAAGGTGCGCACCTGGTTGCAGCTGTTCCCGCTCTACCGCAAGGGCATGTTCCGCCGTACCCGTACCTACCTGAAAACGGAGCGCCAACGATGAGTCTGCTACAGGTAAAAGATCTGTCTATTGCCTTCGGCGGCGTCAAGGCGGTCGACGGTGTCAGCTTCTCGGTGGAACCCGGTGAAGTGTTCACGCTGGTCGGCCCCAACGGGGCAGGCAAGTCGACCATTTTCAATCTGATCAGCCGTCTCTATGAACCCAGCGCCGGGCAGATCCTGTTCGACGGTGAGGACATCACCCGCCTGCCGGCCCACAAGGTAGCCGGGCTGGGGATTGCCCGCACCTTCCAGAATATCGAGTTGTTCGACCATTCTTCCGTGCTGCAGAACCTGCTGATTGGACGGCATTGCCGCCGCAATACCCGCTGGTTTGAAGAGCTGCTGTTTCTGCCCAAAGTCCGCCGTAGCGAGCGGGAACATCGTCTGCTGGTGGAAGAAGTGATCGACTTTCTCGATCTGGCTGCGTACCGCGACAAGCTGATTGCCGGGTTGCCCTACGGGGTGCGCAAGGTGGTGGAAATCGCCCGTGCTCTGGCCAGCGAGCCGAAACTGATCCTGCTCGACGAACCGGCATCCGGCCTGAGCGTGGAAGAAACCCAGAACATGGCCTGGTGGATCGAAGACATGCAGAAAGATCTGGGCCTCACCGTGTTGATGGTGGAGCACGACATGAGTCTGGTATCGCGGGTGTCCGACCGGGTGCTGGCGGTGGCGGAGGGCCGCCCGCTGGCCATGGGAACCGCGGCCGACGTGCAGGCCGATCCGAAGGTCATCGAAGCCTATCTGGGCACGGAGGCGAGCGCATGAACCACGCAGCAGACACAACCCCGAACCGCGCCGAGCCGTTACTGCAGGTCAAGAACCTGGAAGCCTTTTACGGTCCGGTCATGGCCCTGCGGGGTGTCTCGATTGATGTGCATGAAGGCACGGTGGTGACCATCCTGGGCGCCAACGGGGCGGGCAAGACCACCCTGATGAAAACCATTTCCGGTGCTCTGGCCCCACGCAAGGGCACGGTGACCCTGGGCGGAGAAAACATTCAGGGCAGCGAGCCGGACCGGCTGGTGCACAAGGGCATTGCCCATGTGCCCGAAGGTCGGGAAGTGTTCCCGTTCCTGAGTGTGGAAGAGAACCTGACCATGGGCGCCTACACCCGCCGCGACAAGGCGGGCATCCGCCAGGACATGGCTATGGTGTACGACTACTTTCCCATTCTTCACGAGCGTCGCCAGCAACCTGCCGGCACCCTGTCTGGCGGTCAGCAACAGATGCTGGCCATCGGTCGCGGCCTTATGTCCCGGCCTTCGGTCATGCTGCTGGATGAACCGTCGCTGGGGTTGTCGCCCTTATTGGTGCAGGAAATCTTCACCATTATTCGTCGCCTTAACAAAGAGCAGGGGGTAACCCTGTTGCTGGTCGAACAGAACGCCCAGGTGGCACTGAACACCGCCGACCATGGTTACGTGCTGGAAACCGGCCGCATCGTGATGGACGGCAGTGCGAAAGATTTACTCGCCAGCGATGACATTCGCGAATTTTATCTGGGCCAGTCGGCGGGGGATGACCGACCGGAAAAACGCTGGAAACGAAAGAAGACCTGGCGCTGATCATGACTGACAATAACAACACCTCACCCACTCAGCTCCACGGTTGCGACACCGTGGTCAAACTCTGGCGTCAGCAATGCCTGGAGCGGGGCGATACCATCGCCCATCGCGAAAAGGAACTGGGCATCTGGCAAAGTCACAGCTGGCTCGATTACTACCAGAAAGCCCGTGCCATTGGTGTGGCGCTGTTGTCCCTTGGGCTGGAGCGCGGACAGCCGGTTTCCATCCTCAGCGAAGACAACAAGGAATGGCTGTACTGCGACCTCGGCATTGCCGGGGCAGGGGGCATCAGTAACGGGGTCTATACCACCGACAGCGCAGAACAGCTGGCGTACCTGATTAACGACAGTGGCTCGGCCTTCCTGTTCGTGGAAAACGACGAGCAACTGGACAAGTACCTGACGGTGCGTGATCAGGTCCCTACGCTGAAAAAGGTTATCGTCTATGACCGCAAGGGGCTGCGCGATTTCAGCGATCCCATGGTCATGTTTCTGGATGAGTTGTACGCCCTGGGCGAACAGATTCCCGATGCGGAAGAACAGTTCAGCGCCAGCATTGCCCAGAGCCAGCCCGACGATATTCGCATGCTGATCTACACCTCCGGCACCACGGGCGCCCCCAAGGGCGCCATGATCAGTCACCGCAATGTTCTGTTCCAGTTGGCCGCCGGGGAACAGGTGCTGGATGCCCACGAGGACGATGATCAGCTGTGCTTTCTGCCGTTGTGTCACATTCTCGAACGGCTGGTTTCCGTGGAGTTGCCCATCTACAAAGGTTGCACCGTTAACTTTGCGGAAAGCCCGGAAACCGTGTTCGAAAACCTGCGCGAAGTCTCACCCAATACGTTCGCTGCGGTACCGCGTCTGTGGGAAAAAATTTACAGCTCACTGATGACCCTGCGTGACGAAGCGACGCCGTTCGGGCGTTGGTGTTTCGACCGCGCCCTTGCTGCCGGCGAGGCCTGGCATTGCGACGGCAAGCGTTCACCGCTATCGGCGCTGCACTATCAATTCTGGAACCTGTTGGTGCTGCGCAACGTACGCGACATGATCGGCATGAATCGCCTGCGTCGTGGTACCACTGGCGCGGCCCCCATCGCGCCGGACCAGATTCGCTGGTTTCAGTCTCTCGGGGTACCCCTGTTCGAAGGGTACGGCATGACAGAAACCACCGGTGTAGCGTCGCTCAACAGCAAAACCCGTGAGCAGGTTGGCACCGTGGGTGAGCCTTTGCCCGGGACGCAAGTACGCATTGCCGACAATGGCGAAGTGCTGGTGCGGGGTGGGCATGTCTTTGCCGGGTATTGGCGCAAGCCGGAAAAAACCGCCGAAGATATTCGCGATGGCTGGTTGCACACCGGCGATGTGGGGCGCATGGAAGGCGGTATGCTGACCATCACCGGTCGCCTCAAGGACATCATCATCACCGCCGGGGGCAAGAACATCACGCCTTCGGAAATCGAAAGCAAGATGAAGTTTTCACCCTATATTTCCGATGCGGTGGTGATTGGGGACAAGCGGAAATACCTGACCTGCCTGATCATGATCGATCAGGAAAACGTAGAGAAGTACGCCCAGGATCGCCAGGTGCCATTTTCCAATTTCGCTTCCCTGTGCCGGGCCAAGGAAGTCCTGGACCTGGTTGATGGCATTGTCCAGGACGTGAACAAACAATTCGCCCAGGTGGAACAGATCAAGTATTTCCGCCTGATCGATGTGCTACTCACCGCCGAGGATGAGGAGCTGACTGCCACCATGAAGCTAAAGCGTTCGTTCGTAGAGAAAAAACACAAGCACCTGATTGATTCCATGTATTGATGGTACGAGAGGAGAGTGCATCATGAAGAAGCTTTGTCTGACGGCCCTGGCCGCCATGGCCCTTGTGGCTTGCAGTGATAACAAGGAAGAAGAAAGCGCCGCGGCCGATGCGGTACGCGGTGTGACGGACACCGAAATCCGGCTGGGCGGCATGCATGACTTGTCCGGTGTGTTCGCAGCGTTCTCATCCCCGGCCGTGCAGGTCGCCAATGACATGTTCGCCGAAGTGAATGCCCAGGGCGGTATCCACGGCCGCAAGATTCGGTACATCGTGGAAGACCATGCCTACCAGGTGCCCAAGGCAACCCAGGCCATCAACAAACTGGTCAGTCGTGATGAAGTGTTCGCCATGGTCATGAGCCTAGGCACGCCCCATAACCTGGCCGCGTTCCCGATCATGGACCGCAACAACGTCCCCAGCATTCTGCCGC
Source organism: Alcanivorax sp. P2S70 (assembly GCF_000475295.1). NCBI lineage: Bacteria > Pseudomonadati > Pseudomonadota > Gammaproteobacteria > Oceanospirillales > Alcanivoracaceae > Alcanivorax > Alcanivorax sp. P2S70. The sequence continues at coordinate 7,513 of NZ_AXBZ01000008.1, read as the reverse complement.
TGGCGTTGTCCAAGCCCATGGAAGAACAGGGTGACTTCCGTTACCGCTATGTGTTCGGCCCCAGCTATTACGATGGCGTGCTCAAGGGCGTCAACAAACTGGTCGAGCAGGACGGCATCGAAAACCTCTGTGTCATGTATATCCCGTCTGACTTTGGTGAAGAGGTGAATCAGGCCGCCACCGATGCGGCCGCCAGTAACGCTGCCCTGACGCTGGTGGAAAGCTCTTCGCACCGTCCTGATGAAAGCGATTTCACCGGCACCCTGGCACGCCTGCGTGATGCCGGCTGTGAGCTGGTAGCCGTCGCACTGCCGGTACGCCCGATCATCACTGTGGTGGCCACGGCCAAGCAGATGGGCTGGGATGACGTGAAATTTATCGTCTCCCAGGCGGGCTTCCATTCTGCCGTGGCCGCTGCGCCGGGCGGGGTGACCGAAGGCCTGTATGGGGTGGCCTCTTGGGAAGACATTGTCAGCCGCATGCAGCACGTGCCGGAAACCCAGGCATGGGCTGATGAGTACAAGGAAAAGTATGGCGAAACACCCAGCGGTGGCGCGGTCCTGGGGCGGGTTGGCGCCATGGTCACGATCAACGCGCTGCGCAACGCAGGCCCGGATCTAACCACCGAATCGTTCCTCGATGCCATGGAGTCGTTGAAGTTCACCGACGTGGTGACCGGCGTGGACACCCAGATGAGTACCACCAACCACCGTGCCGGAGACGGCATTGTCCTGTCCCGGGTGAAAGACGGAATCTGGCGCCCCGTAGCCGAAATGGAATAACCGAAAAAGGCCCCGCAAGGGGCCTTTTCGTTATTGCCGCCTCCCAGCGTTTGTTAACGGTGAGGGGCGTCGTCGCGCTTCTTTCAGGATGCCTTTACCTGCTGTTGAGGCGGGTAGGGATCTCCACCGCCGGGAAACGCCAGGCGAATATTTTTCAGCCAGGTGGTACCAAACTGCCGGAACAGTGAGGCGCTGTTATAAGGCAGGCCATACCGGTCGGCCAGTGCCCGCACCCGGGGCGAGACTTCCTTGTAGCGATTGCTGCACATGTCCGGAAACAGATGATGCTCGATCTGGTGCGACAGGTTGCCGGAAAGAATGTGGAACAACCGGCCCCCTTCGATATTGCACGAGCCCAACAGCTGACGCAGGTACCAGCGCCCGCGGGTTTCTCCTTCCACCTGTTCCAGCGTGAAGTTATGCGCGCCGGCGGGAAAGTGCCCACAGAAAATGATCACGAAGGCCCAGATATTGCGAATCAGGTTGGCCACGGCATTGGCCCCCGCCACAATGCCGAACACCGCCAGCGGTGAAAACGGCACATAAAACGAAATCGGAATGGCCACCAGCGCGGCCGCCAGCGGCCAGGCAATATAGTCTTTCGCCACCTGACGCCAGATCTTGTAGCCGATCCGCTTCAGCAGGGGTTTGAAATCCGAGAAGGTGTTTTTGCCTTTCAGGTGATCATCAATGGCCTGTTCGTGCAGCGCCACCCCTTCTTCAAACAGCAACATCAACAGAATGAAGTACACCGGTTGCAGCAGGTAGGCGGGTTTCCACGGTTGCATGGGGGTGACCCGCATGATGCCGTAGCCCACATCCAGATCCTTCTCCAGCACATTGGTCCAGGTGTGGTGCACCACATTGTGCGAATGCATCCAGCGGTCCGACGGGCTCATGGTGTCCCACTCCCAGGTGTTGGACTGGATCTCCGGGTCTTTCATCCAGTCCCATTGGGCGTGCAGCACGTTATGGGCGATCTCCATGTTTTCCAGAATCTTGGCAATGCCGAGCATGAAGGTACCCAGCCCAAGCAGGGACAGCATGATCGGCCAGAGCGCCAGCGCATGCCCCCAGGCCGGCAGGAAAAACAGCGAGGCATAAATCACGAAACGGGCGCTCACTGCCAGGGTGCGCTGGGTCTTGATGACCTTGAGAATATAGGCCCGGTCCCGTTCGCCGCGGTCATCGAATACCTCATCGCGAATGGCATCCAGCTCGCGGCCAAATTCCTCGATTTGTTCGTCGGTCAGGTCGACCGGGTATTGGTGGGTTCGCATTATTCTTCCCTCACAAATCCAGTTCGCAATCGCCTGCAGCGGCACAGATACAGGTCTGCACAATGCTGCCCGCTTCGTTCAATACCTCGCCGGTACGCAGATCGCGCACACAGCCAGACACCAGCGTGGTGTTACAGGTATGGCAGATGCCCATGCGGCAACCGTGGGGCGGATTCATGCCCGCCTCCTCGGCGACTTTCAGTAGCGGGGTGTCGCTGTCGCCCTCGGCATCCACACCGCTTTGGGCAAAGCGCACCTTGCCGCCCACGGCATCGGCGGGAATCTCGGTAAAGGGCGCGCGGAAGCGTTCAATATGCAGGTTGCGGCTGCAACCGGCCTGTTCGAAACACTGCTCCACGGCTTCCAGCAGGGAAGGCGGGCCGCAGGCATAGACATCCCGCTCTTTCCAGTCCGGGCACAGGGCGTCCAGTTGGGCGGCGGAAAAGCGCGCATTGCCGGGATGATTTTCCTCGCGGGTGTACAACAGGTGCAGGTGATAGCGATCGTATTGCGCGGCCATCTCTCGCAGCTGTTTGCCCAGCACCACATCGAATTCATGGGGCGCGTAGTGCAGGTGGCAGGTATCTGGCAGACGTTCCTGGGCAATCAGGCTGTTCACCATGCTGAAGGCCGGGGTGATGCCACTGCCGGCGGTAATGAACAACGGATGAATATGCTGCGCGTCGGGCAGGTAAAAATCCCCCTGGGGCAGCCCGATGGGCAGGTAGTCACCCACCTGGATATTGCGAACGATGTGGTGGGAAATGGTGCCCTTGTCGATGGCCTTTACGGTAATGGTAAAGCAGTCGTCGTAGCGCTCCGGCGCAGAGGAAATCGTATAGGTGCGGGTGTAGTGCTTGCCGTTGGCAGGAATCCCCACACGTACATGCTGGCCGGCCCGGTGGCCACGCCAGTTGAGGCCGGGGCGCAAGGTCAGGGTGCGGGCATCGCGGGTTTCATCCCATACCTTGACCACGCGGGCCTGCATCTTGTGGGTGGTCCATAACGGATTCACCAGCTCCAGGTAATGGGAGGTACGCAACGGCCAGGCGAAATAATCGGTCAGGGTACTCAGGCGAGACCAGATGGAGGGAGAGCCCCCTGGCACAGGCTGGGTGGGTTGACGCATAACGGTTCCTCTTTCGTTGTCATTATCTGAGGTGTCGCTTGCCCGGTGGGCCGGGCCGGCAGCGGGCTGCCATGTTCCGTTGTAGTCTTGTGTTAATGCGGGCGCATGCCCGTTTTTGAGTATCCTCCCGGTGGTGGCCAGGAATCCAAGGTTTGTACCGAATCTGTACGTAACACCACGGCAGCAATACATAACCTGCCCGATGTGAACAAGTGTTTACAAGACTAAAATGAATCCCTTCTGCCTGTCTACCCCCTGCGGTGTTCAAGGGGGGGGGGCGACGGGCGGGAAATTGGCATGATCTGCTGTCAATAAAGCGGCACAAGCGTGCTAGTGTCTGCGCTCGTGAAATGAAGGAGTCCCTAATGTCTACTGTCATGGTCACCGGCGCGTCCGGGTATATCGCGGGCTGGATCGTTCGCTACTTGCTGGAAGCGGGCCACACGGTTCATGCCACGGTGCGAGACCCCCACAAGGCTGCCAGTGTCGATCACCTGCATGCCATCGCCGATGTCACCCCCGGGACCCTGAAACTGTTCAAGGCGGATCTGCTGGATGCCGACAGTTTTGATGCCCCCATGGCAGGGTGCGATGTGCTCATGCACACCGCGTCTCCGTTTGTGCTCGATGGCTTTACCGATGCCAACGAAGCGCTGGTGCGCCCGGCAGTAGAAGGCACCCGCAATGTGCTCAACGCCGCCAACCGTTGCGAGACCCTCAAGCGGGTGGTGCTGACCAGCAGCGTGGCGTCAGTGTATGGCGACGCCACCGACATGAAGGGCAAGAGCGCCTTCACCGAAGCCGACTGGAACACCACCAGCACCGTGGATCACAACCCGTACCAGTACTCCAAGGTGGCCGCCGAGCGGGAAGCCTGGAAAATCCACGATGCCCAGACCGGTGAGCCAGGCAGCCGCTGGGATCTGGTGACCATCAACCCGGGTATGGTGTATGGGCCGTCCCTGACCAATGCCAGCCATTCTGCCAGTATCGGTACCCTGCTCGACATGGGACGCGGCAAGCTGCGCAGCGGGGTGCCGGATCTGGTGTACGGCATGGTGGATGTGCGCGAAGTGGCGCAGGCGCATTTGCTGGGTGCCTTCACCACCGAGGCCGAAGGCCGCTACATTCTGGTCAGCGAATCGGTCTCCATGCTGGATATCGCTGCCAGCCTGCGTCGCCAGTTCGGCAAGCAGTACCCATTCCCGATGATGAAAGTCCCCAAGCCGGTGGTATGGGCCGTGGGGCCGTTCATGGGCCCGGTGACCCGCAAGTTCATCAGCCGCAATGTGGGCTACCCGCTGCGCTTTGATAACCGCCGCAGCCAGACCCTGGGCGTAACCTATCGCCCGGTAGATGACACCCTTCGGGACCACTTCGAACAGGTGCTGGAAGACGGCCTGGTTCGCCGCCGCTAATACGGCCAGCGCATCCCCCAACAGGGGGATGCCGCACTGGCTGGCTCATGACAAGCTGGGTACCTCGCGAACCAATGAGAAAGACCATGCGGAAACGATGGATCACCTGGATGCTGGGCGGCCTGCCGGTGCTGGCGCTCGCCTGTGGGGGTTGGCCCCAGGACGTTAACCTGCTGTACGCCACCGCCTTTCGTGTAAGCGCAGTACAAAACTGTGCCACACAGGCCCCGGCGATCCGCTCAGAATGCCTGCAAGGGGTCATGACCGAACCGCTGATCTCACGCCCCGGCACCGCAGCGCAGCTTGAGCTGATTCGCTACAGCAGCCTGCGCGACCTGGCCCCTTGCTCCGGGCAGGAGCTGCAACAGATCCGACAGGCCGGTGGCCAGCGGGCCGCCTTGTGGGCCTGCATGGGGCTGCTGCATTATCCCGGCGAGCGGCCCGCGCAAGGCGTGGCCGTGGCCGTGGATCCGCAGGAAACTGACAGCCTCGTGAGCGACGGGGCTGCCGGGCTCAAGATCACCCAGATCGTCACATTGCCGTTATCGAAATAGCGCCATTCCCGGTAGACTCGGGGCGGCAATGATCCGTCCACAGGAGTCCCCATGGCCCATTCCCGGCAACAGTGGCTACAAGCCTTCACCGGTGGTTTTCTCGCCACGCTGATCTTTCATCAGGGCGTCTTGGCCCTGTTCTGGTTGGGGGGCATGATTCCGGCCTTCCCCTGGAATATGAACCCAGTACCGCCCCTTGGTGTTCCGCAGGTCATCTCCCTGGCGTTTTGGGGTGGGGTATGGGGGCTACCTGTGTGGTGGTTGATCCGCCGCTGGCAGGGCATTCGCTATTGGCTTGGGGCCGTCGTCATCGGTGCCATTGGCCCCACCGCCGTGGCCATGCTGGTGGTGTTTCCCATGAAAGGCCTGGACGTGAACGCCAGCAAAGTGATCGGCGGCCTCATCGTTAACGGGGCCTGGGGGCTGGGGTTGGCCGTGTGGATGCAACTCACCCGCTCGCGCTAAACACACTGGCGATCAGGTGTGTTGGCAGGGCGTTATCACCGCCCCCCAATAATCAATGATCCATTGTGGTGCGCTTTTCGGGTGCAAAATTGCACCTATTGTGCGCACAGTCTAGCCCGCCTTTTTGCTTAGCTCTGCCAGTTTCTGATCCAGCATGTTCAGAATATGGCGGCGGCTGATCACTCCCAGCACCTTGTTGCTGGCATCCACCACCGGGTAGATCTTCGGCTTGGCATTCAGCATCTGCTGGGCCAGGGTCAGCACGTCGTCACTAACAGATACCGTGAGAACGTCGGTCTGCATCAGGTCCTTTACTGTGGCGACCCGCTGGTTGTGATACACCACCTGCAGTGCGGCCTGCAGGCATTCGCGCTCACTGATCCAGCCCAGCAATGTTCCAGCCTCGTCGGTGACCGGGCTGCCCAGCATATCGTGCTTGATCAGGTTGCCCGAGGCCTCTACCACCGGCATCTCCGGGCGGATAGTGGCGTAACGGGTACACATCAGGTCTTTAATTGATACCGAATCCATAAGGCACCTCTTTGTCTGTCGGGTGTTGAGCCAGGCTGCCGGCAAGGCAGCAGATACCCTTGTTAGTGCGGGAACCGTGCCAACTTTGCGGGCGCCTGTCGGTGCCGGTGATGTCCTCTTTGGGTGGCGTCGCAAGAGGAGCAGGGCGTGGGACTAAACAAGCCCCCTCCAATCGGGGACACCCACCTATTTCACGTCAGACGGATTTAGCGCTTTAAGCGGTGTGCAGATCTATGCGTGGCGCCTTCCCGTAACAGGAATGCATTATTCGTTTAGTTACGGGCTTGCCTTGTTGAATCGGCCAACGTGGGCACACAGAATGAATCTTGTCTCAGCCGGGCTGGCCCCGGCGATTTGGCAGGCGCGTGAAGCGTGCCCAGACAGGAGAATGGCCATGACTGACGCCGCGAAGGCAGTGAAGAACAATAATACCCGTGCCAGCCAGCCCCACGAGAAAGACCCGGTTCCATTGTTGCCCGGTTCTTTAATGTGGAAAGACTTCGGTTCCTACCTGTTTCACCTGATGTTGCCCCAGGCATTTATCCTGCAATCCGCCCACCCAGTGATTAATGCTGCGGTGACGGTGGACAAGAAATACCTGAACGACCCCTGGGGCCGCGCCAAAGGATCGACGGAGCTGCTCTGGCCGGTGGTGTATTCTCGCCCGGAAAAGGCTATCGAAATGGGCCGCCGCCTGCGCGAGCTGCATCGCTCGATCAAGGGCACCGACAAGCAGGGCAACAAGTTCTTCGCCCTCGACCCGGAAGCCTACTCCTGGGTGCACGAGACCGGGTTCTACTCCGTGGTGAAGATGTATGAGTGGTTTGGCGAGCCCCTGAGCGCAGAACAACGCGCCGAGCATTTTGCTGAATGGAAGCAAATGGCGGCCATGCTGGGCATTGCCGAGCGCTTTATTCCGCAGACGGAAGAGGCCTACTGGGCGCACTTCAACCAGATTATCGAAACCCGTCTCGATGCACACAACGAGGCGCTGGGCGACATGATGATCCCCGGGCACTACAGCAACTATCCCGTCCCGCCACAGCTCGAAGGCCAGCTGCCGCGCTGGCTTTGGAAGCTGATGATGCTGCCATTCAGCGTCTTCATGTACCGCCTCACCGTGGCCACCCTGCCAGAAAACTACCGCCGCAAGGCCGGGCTGCGCTACAACCGGGCCGACAAGGCGTTCTTCAAGGCATTCTGCTGGGCCGTCCGAAAGGCCTACCCGAAAGTCCCCGAAAAAGACCGCTACATCCCGCTGGCCTGGCGCGCCATCGACGATGCCCGCAAACACCCGGAAGCCTACCGGTACCCCGCCGCCAGCTAACCACTGGCGGTTCGCCCCCCCCCCCCC
>NZ_AXBZ01000007.1:0-225862 GCF_000475295.1 Alcanivorax sp. P2S70 | reverse complement strand
GCAAGGAGTTATTCAGAGGTTCCCTAACTTAAAGTGTTGCCGTGAGACGCCACAAGGGCTGCCCACTGGCCTGGTACTTTTCCTCAAAATCCGTCAGCGGGGATGTCTGCTCAGGCAGCGCCTGCAGTTCGCTGCTGACGCCGGTCATTGCCAGCGCACTACCGACTTCTTCCAGATACACCCGCCAGTTGCTGCGGTATTCGAGCACTCCTCCCATGGCCAGCAGACAGGGCCACACCGGGTGGCCATGCCAACGGCGTTTGAGATGGGCGCTCTTCGGCCAGGGATTGGGGTAGAGAATTTGATGACGCGCCACGGCGATGTCCTGCTCCGCCAGCAACCGCCACAGTCCGGCACAGTCCGCCCGCAATAACAGCAGATTGGCAGGCAGCGGAGAAAACCGCGTCAGCGCCCGGCCAAGCCGTGCCTCCGATTGATCCACACCGACAACCAATGCTTGTGGCTGAGAAAGCGCCAACGCCACAGAGGAACGCCCCGTCCCGCAGCCGGAGTCCAGCATCAGAGGGTGACCAGGCCCATTCTCATCGCGCCAGGTCTGTAGCTGATGGAAGGCCTGCCGGTCATGAGAGCTCACCGGTGCCTGCCACGGGTGATCAAGATGCTTCCTGACCGTGAGGGCGAGATCCTGGTGCTGCCCGGTTTGATTGCTGGTCACGGTACGGCTGTTGGCGAACATGGCGCTCCTGCGGCTGAGATCGCGATAACGGGCAGTGCATTATGCCTGCCACCGAGCCCGCCGATAACCCGAGCGGCCGCAATGGACGTAATCAGGCAGCCCATGTGACAGCCATTTGCCCGACGGGGGCCTAGTCTTTCCCTTTTTCGGCATCTTTCGCCGGCTTCTTCGAGCCCGCTTTTGCCATCAGACGACACGGAATGCGAATGGAATCCCGCCGCCAGTCAAGCCGACACGCTGTCCACAACCGTGGGCTACGCCTGCTGATCTGTGTGCTCATCTGCACGCTTCTGGCAAGCAGCCTGTTGTCGGTGGTGTTGCTGAGTCAGTGGAGCAGTCAGGCCAAAGCAGAACAAACCCACACCTTGCCGCGATGGCCCAACGCTGACAATCCCGCTTACTGGCCTGCCCTGCAGAAGATGATCCAGTACCTGCCAGTAGGAAAACAGGGGGCGCTGCTCTATGACACCCGCACCCTGGTCGCACTGGAACATGCGACCCAGGCCATGCACCGGCCGCTCACCCCGGACGAACAGGCCCGCACCTACGCTATCCTGGTGCGCACTTTCTCCGCTGAGACAGCGACGGCCATCGAGCGCCTGTGGCAGCAGTATCAAAACTATCAGGTCGCCATTGCCCAACAACCCGGAATCGCCCTGCCAGCCCGGCAACAACTGCAAACGGACCATTTCGGGGAGCACGCATCCTCCCTGTTCAGACAACACAACCTGATGCAGGCAGCCCTGCAGCAGGATATGCCCTGATGGCATTGCGACCAGTCAAACCCACCCCCCTTGGCCTGTCACTGCTGGCCGGGGCACTACTGGGCCTCGGTTTCACCTTTGGTTCCCTGTATTTACTGGTCTGGGTGGCTTTTGTACCACTGCTGATGGCACTGCATTCCCCTTCCCCCAGGCCTGTCAGGCAAGCGTGGCGGTGCGGTCTGGTGGCAGGGATCGTCTTTCAGGTGATTGCCGCAAACTGGGTACTGCATTTTATTGAGGCGCTGTGGGATGCCGGGACCGTCATCACCGCTCTGATCGCTGCGCTGTTCTGGGGTTATGGCGCATTGCAGCTGGCGCTGCTGTCTGTGGTGTACCTCGGGTTGCAACAACGCACTGGCTGGCCTTGCCTGCTGATCTTCCCGGTGATCGTTACACTGGCCTTTGCCGGTTTTCCCACCCTCTTCAATGCCCAGTTAGGGGAGACCCAGAGCCGTTTCATCGTCGCCATTCAAGGCGTCAGTCTTACCGGGGTGCATGGCCTGGATGCGATCATCGCACTGGCTAACGCCCTGCTCTATCAGTCCCTGCGTCCCCGCTCGGCGACACCACGGCGCGACAGGATCCACCAGGTGGTGAGCGGCCTGTTGATCGTCCTCTGGCTGGGCTATGGCGCAGTGGTGTTGCTGAGTGCCAGCCCGCCGGGCACCCGCCTCAGGGTTGGGTGGGTGCAGGAAAATGGGCCGGCAGGTGAGACCCGCGCATCGACACCGGGATACACCGATAGCGACCCGCGATCACTGGCCCTGTCCCGGCAACTGGCCGTGGAGGGCGCCGAGGTGATCATCTGGCCGGAGACCGGTTTCAGTGCCTATTTTCAGCAGCCCCGGGTTCGACAGGCCATCCACCGCGCCGCAAAAGCGATGCGCACCCCGCTCTTACTGCAAGGCATTGAGGTAGCGGATGGCAGGCAGCTCAACGCCGTGGCCTGGGTGTCGGCCAGTGGCCTCGAGGCCGGCCGATACCGGAAACAGAAACGGGTTGCCTTTGGTGAATACCTGCCCCTTCTGGAGTACCTGCCTGACAGGTCCCGCTGGGCCAGACAATGGTTAAGCGGATTTTTCAGTGATATTGCCGCTGGCCACCAGCCTGCCGGGTTCCCGATCGCCGGTACCGACACTCAGCTCATACCGCTGATCTGCTACGAGGTCATGTTCCCCTCACTGGTCGCCGATGCCAGCCGGGTGGGAGCCGACCGGCAACTGTTGGTCATCGTGTCGAACAACGCCTGGTTCGGTAACACGGCTCAACCCTGGCAACACTGGCGTGCCACAGCCCTGCGTGCCGTGGAGACCGGCCGCCCCGCTCTGCATGTGATCAACAACGGGCCTTCCGGTGTCTTTCTCGCTGATGGTCGCCCCTGGGTTTATAGCCCCTACGGCACAGAAGCGGCCTACCTCGCCGAGGTCCCCATCCCTTCCCATGGCCCGACCCTGCACAGTCGCTACCCCAACGTCTTTTTAGCGCTCTGTCTCGCGCTTGCTGGTCTGATACTGGTGGTGGCCTTAAGGCGCGAAAAAGTTACTCATCGCTCTCGCGGTCGGCCGGCTCCCCGGTGAGCCATTGCCACTGCTCTGCTTTTTCGGTGTCGTCCAACCGGGTATTCATCTGGGTCCGCATGTTGTGCAAGGTGACGCGAGCCATGCGCTCCTCGTCCGCGAACAAGGCATTGGCCAACGCCTCCCCCAGATAATCGCGCCGCAGACGTGCCAGCTGCTGCTGCCCGCTGGCCAGGGCTTCTACCCCACTGCGTTGCTGGAAACTGCCGGACAGATCCCGGTACATATTGCTGAAGTGAAAGTAACGCTCCATCACGTCAGCAGCCTGACGACCGGCGGTGTCAGGCATGACCGCGATGACCTGCTGTTGCAGCCAGGCAAGCTCAGCCAAGGTGAGTGACGCATCGCCACCAAGGAAAACGGTATCCAGTACAGCACGTAACTCGCGCCCTGGCTGAAGGTTGCCCTGCTCATCCACCGGCAACCCCGCCAGGGTCGCTTCCACCTGTTGCTCGCTCCAACGCCGCTGCGATGGGCTATCCAGCCGCCCGGATGGCTGCTGTGGATGCAAGGCGACGGTCGAACCCGCACGGCGACTGTCGGCAAGTTCAGCGCGGGGTTGAACGACCGGAGCGCCAGGGTCATGGGTCGCCAGCCTGCGGCCATCCCCCTTCCCTTCACTCACCGCGAAGAACAACAACACTGACACCGCTGCCGACAGCGTCACCAGTAGCAGCGCCTGAATAACCCGCCAGGTCATGTCAGGTTGCCCCGACTACCTATCCCCTCCTGATTACGCATCTCACTGACGGTCATTCCCGCCCAGCCTTTAACGGCCCGACGCAGGCTGGAGCCACAGGAAAACCCGGCCAGTGCCGCCACCTCATCCACGTCGAGACTCGAATGACGCAGCTGATGGCTGGCAATTTCCATCCGCACTTCATAGAGAATCTTGCGGAAGGAAGCGGACTCGCAGGCTAGCCGGCGGGTGAGGCTACGGGGCGTCAGCCGCATCTGGCGTGCCACCGCATTCAAATCCAGATCCGGGCGAAAATAGGCCCGCACGTGCCAGAACACCCGCTCGGTAAACGTCACCGCCTCCACCCTGTGGGTCAGCTCCCGTTCGCATTCCCGGATCAGTTTTTCAAAAGCCCGTTTGCGAAACGGACGAAAGCGCTGAAACACATAGTCCATATGCGCAGAAATAGCGTATTCCTGACACCCAAAGGTAAGGCTGTCACAGGGGAGAATTTCATAAGGGCGGCGATCCGCGGGTTCAGGGAAACCAAGACGGACATGCAGAGAAGGATCTGCCACCGACTTGTTGCCACACTGATCCCAGATTCGCAACGTGATGGCGAGGCGCCATTCACGGATAAAGTCACGCATCAACGGGTCATCATCACTGCCCGTCATGTAATCAATGGGTTCGACAATGCGCCCATCCGCGTCCAGATAGGCATTCGGTTGTGCCGCATGTTCGGCGAATAACGGCTGGGCCGTAACCAGATAACGGCGAAACGCCTCGCCGGCGTGTTTCAAACTGGGGCTGCAGTGGACGACATACCCCACCGGCCCCCAGTAACTCCAGTCAAAGTGCATGCCCACCGCGAGTCCAAGACCCGGCCTCTGGCACAGATGAATGCCGTTATACAGAAGTCGCTGGAACTGCCGGTAGCTGATCATCACCTCCTGCATCTCAAACATAGGGGCGGATAAACCGGTCCCTTCCAGGAGACGCTCCAGCGGTGCTCCCAGATGACAGAATGCCTCGATAAAACCCAGAGGATGACGATGAAGGGGAACCAGCCCGCTGTTGGGGTCCAGATCCATCGGAGACTCCCGGAGATTGTTCTTGTTGTGATGCTCATGACTGCCCGGCAGCACACCACAACACGGCGGCCGAGGCCTCCACGAGGCGGCTAAGGGATCAAGGCTAGCACCACAATGCGAACAAATCAGCATGGCAATTCCGGGGGCAGTGTCGTCACAGGCAACCACCAGGATTGCCTGTGACCGTTGGGCTTTACAGCCCCTTGCGTTCTACGTCCCAATCAGAGAGCCCACAGGCAGAGCAAGCGCCAGTGAAAAGGCTGGCCGCGTCACTGTCGCCGCTGAGCTGATACAGCCACCAGGCAGTGGTCATGGCTTTGTAGTCCCCGAAGTCTCCCACCGGCTCAAAGTGACTGGCGCCGTTGAGCGTCGCCCAGAACACGGGCACGTCTACACGGCTGAATACCGGCGCCTGATTCAACGTCGGTCCTGCCAGCGTGTCCAGCGAGCCGGACAACAGCAACATAGGCGCATGTTGCTGATACTGGGATGAAGTCTGGTGGCCAAGACCGAGGATGTACGGTTGCACCGGGGCGGTTGCTGTAATACGCGCATCGCGACCTGCCATGATCGTGCCGCCGCCGCCCTGGGAATGCCCGGACGCACCGATCTTGCTGAAATCAATGTTTCCTGCGTAACTGCTGTTCTGCAGGTAATCAATACAATCGAGCATTTCATCGCCGGAGCCGGCATTGCTGGTGTTGGCCGCCGCCACCACAAAGCCCCATGACGCCCAATGCTCAAGACCAGAACCGTAGGTCGTGGGGGTACCACCGGTGCCGTTGCCCCAGACAATCAATGGGTGGTTGCTACCCAGGTTGCGAGGGCGATAAATGGTACAGCCAAGGCCGCCTGAATGACGGGTCGTGGTATAGGGCCCGTCTTCCTCATACGGGGCCAGGGGGTCACTGCCATTGCCGGCCAATACGGCAGCGCTGAGCAACAGCCCCGCCAGGGCTGAACCCGCGCGAAGCAGAGTGGAGATATTCCTCGTTGTAACGCGATCATGGATTTTCATTATTGGTCCCTTTCGATCGATAAATGTGCGGGGCAGCCCTGCCCGATCGCTCTCCCAAGCCATCAGCCGTTATCTTTACACTGCCAATGCGGGCTCAGGCTGCCCCGACCCGCCCCGGAAAACACACAAGGTTCCCGACAGGCAGCACCGATTCTGTCGCGGCAGCAGATAGGCCGATATAACGGCACCGACGCCATTTGCCGTTCAACAGTGGCTCAGGTTCACCCCGCAGAGGCAGTCCTCATCCCGGCCGTGAATGGCGTCACAGATGGATTTTCACTTTCACAATGCATTGGCGTCCTGCACCCTGATATCAGGCCCCCTTTGGAGCAACGCCATGCCCAATCTGCTGACTATTGCGATCCTGATCATGACGCTAAGCCTGACCGCCACACTGCGGGCCCAGCCCATGGAGATGCATGTCATTTCTCGTCCTGATGCTGCCGCCCTGGTGCCTGTCATTGAGCCGTTACTGCCTGCTGGCGGTTCAGTTCAGGCCTATCGCGGCAAGCTGATCATCCGCACCACAGCGGAAAACCTGCACAGCCTGCAAGGCGTGTTGGGTAATCTGGACGCCGAACCGGCGACCGTTGTTGTCCATCTGCGGCGCAGCGGTTCTTCCACTGGCAATGAGCAGACCCTTGAGGGCACGGTGAGCCGCAATCGTGAGGGAGATCTCGACGCACAGGTACAGATTGGAGCACAGCAGTCCCGACAGCAGCAGCACGATCACTACCAGATACGCACCCTGTCCGGTTATCCCGCACGCATCAGTCGAGGCACATTACTGGCACTGTCGAACGGCGCCTACGGAACCCAGCTGGCCGCTCTTGATCAGGGCATACAAGTCACCCCGCAAAGCCTCCCGGACGGCCAGGTGGTACTCAGTATTCAGCAGCAACACGACACTGTTTCCGGCAACATCACAGCCAATACCCAGCACAGCGCTACCACCCTGCAGGTCACACCAGGCCAATGGCACCCCATGGGGAGCATCCAGATTGATCAATCCCGGCAGCAGCGAGGCATAGGCGGTAGCAGCCACCAGCGGAGTACATTGGTGCTGCCCATTGAGGTGATGGTTCAGATCAGTGAATAGTTAACAGTGAACAGTGAATAGCTGCGCGAGCAGCGCTGGTCAGGCTCTACAACGCAAGAGGCCGCGCCCAATGTCTGGGCGCGGCCTCCAGGCTTTCAAGAACCACGGCGCAGGATCGCGCCGCTGTTAACTGTTAACTGTTCTTGAGTTCACGGCGACGACGGTGCAGAACCGGCTCGGTGTAACCGCTCGGCTGGGAGCAGCCTTCGAATACCAGTTCTACTGCTGCCTGGAAGGCAACGGAGCCGTCGAAGTCCTTGGCCATGGGCGTGTAGAGCGGATCGTTGGCGTTCTGACGATCAACCACTTCAGCCATGCGCTTCAGGGTTTCCATCACCTGGTCTTTGTTGGTGATGCCGTGGTGCAGCCAGTTGGTCACGTGCTGGCTGGAGATACGCAGGGTAGCGCGGTCTTCCATCAGGCCCACATCATTGATGTCCGGCACCTTGGAACAACCGACACCCTGGTCAATCCAGCGTACCATGTAACCGAGGATGCCCTGGGCGTTGTTGTCCAGCTCCTGCTGGATTTCCTCAGCAGACAATTCACGGTCCAGCAGCGGCAGCGTGAGGATGTCGTCCAGGGAGGCACGCTCACGGCTGGCCAGCTTGGCCTGAACCTCGGCCACATTCACTTCATGATAGTGAGTCACGTGCAGGGTGGCCGCCGTCGGGGACGGTACCCAGGCACAGTTTGCGCCCGCGTTGGGGTGACCGGCCTTGTTGGCCATCATCTGTGCCATTTCGTCCGGCATGGCCCACATCCCTTTACCAATCTGGGCGTGACCCGGCAGGCCGCATTCCAGACCGATATCCACGTTCCACGCCTCGTAGGCATTGATCCACGGCATGCCTTTCATGTCGCCCTTGCGAGCAAACGGACCGGCTTCCATGGAGGTGTGCATTTCATCGCCGGTACGGTCGAGGAAACCGGTATTGATGAAGATCACCCGGTCGCTGGCCTGACGGATACACTCTTTCAGGTTCACGGTGGTGCGGCGCTCTTCATCCATGATGCCGATTTTCAGGGTCTTGTCGGCCAGGCCCAGCGCCTTCTCAACACGACCAAACAGCTCAACGGCAAACGCCACTTCTTCCGGGCCGTGCATCTTCGGCTTCACGATGTACACGGAACCGGTACGGCTGTTGCTCAGCTTGTTGATCTTTTTCAGGTCGTGCATGGCAGCCAGAACGGTCACCATGCCGTCCATGATACCTTCCGGGGTTTCCTCACCGTTCATGAGGATGGCCGGGTTGGTCATCAGGTGGCCCACGTTACGCACCAGCAGCAGAGAGCGGCCATGCAGGGTCAGGGTGGAGCCGTCCAGCGCGGTGTACTCACGGTCGCCGTTCATGGAGCGGGTCAGGGTTTTGCCGCCTTTTTCGAAGCTTTCCTGAAGGTCGCCTTTCATCAGGCCGGCCCAGTTACGGTACACCTCGACCTTGTCTTCGGCGTCAACCGCCGCAACCGAGTCTTCGCAGTCCTGAATAGTGGTGATAGCCGATTCCAGCAGCACGTCTTTCATGTTGGCAGCGTCATCTGCGCCAATCGGGTGGCTGGCGTCAAATTGCAGCTCAGCATGCAGGTTGTTGTGCTTGACCAGTACGCCGGTGGGCGCCGCGGCGTCGCCCAGGAAGCCCTTCAGCTGGGATTCGTCTTTCAGGCCGGTCTTTTCGCCGCCAAGGGACACAACCAGCTTGCCATCGACGATCGCGTAGCCAGTGCTGTCCTTGTGGGAACCGTTGGCCAGCGGGAAGTAGTTATCCAGGAAGTCGCGCGCCCAGGCGATCACCTTGGCACCACGCTTCGGGTTGTAGGCACCGCCTTTCTCGGCGCCGCCTTCATCGGAAATCACGTCGGTGCCGTACAGGGCATCGTACAGGCTGCCCCAGCGAGCGTTAGCCGCATTCAGGGCAAAACGGGCGTTCTTCACCGGTACTACAAGCTGCGGGCCAGCAATAGTGGCGATTTCCTCGTCCACGTTCTCGGTGGTCACCTTGAACGCATCGCCTTCCGGCAGGAGGTAGCCGATCTCGGACAGGAACTGCTTGTATTCAGCCATGTTGATGGCCTGGCCCTTGCGCGCCTTGTACCACTCATCCATCTGTGCCTGGATCGCTTCACGCTTTTCCAGCAGCGCCTTGTTCTTCGGCGCCAGGTCTTTGAGGATGGCTTCCAGCTCGCCCCAGAAGTGATCCGGGTCGACGCCGGTACCCGGCGCGATCTCGTTGACTACCAGATCATGGAGTTCAGCAGCGATTTCAAGGCTACCCTTCTGAATACGATCGGTCATGGTGCTCCTACCCTTCTGGTCCAGAGAATCTTCAATAAAACGGCGCTTTCATGGTGCTGACTCAATGTATTGTCAGGCCTGTCCAGTGAGCGGATCAGGCAACCATATCAAGCCCGGGGGGTGCTACTGCGAGAATACAGCCAGACACGGCTGCTCGCGAAAAAATCGGTGGGCATTCTAGCCGAAACGCGGCCACGAATCATGTTTAGTGACATAATTTAGCGTGACTGGCGAGTCTGCGATCAACCGAAAAGGTTGACCACGTCAAGGCGATGTGCCTGCTCGCCACCCCGCTGCTGGCCCTGCTCAAGATGTTCAAAATCAAACAGGCGAGTATCAGCCAGCTGGGACGGGGCAATGTTCTGTACCGCAGCAAAGATATTCTCGATCCGCCCCGGCTGTTCCCGATCCCATTTTTGCAGCATCTCCTTGATCACCTGACGCTGCAGGTTTTCCTGGGAACCACACAGGTTGCAGGGAATGATCGGGAAATCCTTCAGGCCGGAGAATTCCACAATGTCCTTCTCGCGACAGTATGCCAGCGGACGGATAACAATATTGCGGTTGTCATCACTGCGCAGCTTCGGTGGCATGGCCTTCATCTTGCCGCCGTAGAACATATTCAGGAACAGGGTTTCGACGATATCGTCACGGTGATGACCCAGGGCAATCTTGTTGGCGCCAATCTCTTCGGCAAAGCCATACAAGCTGCCGCGACGCAAGCGCGAGCACAGACCGCAGGTGGTCTTGCCCTCCGGCACCTTCTCCTTGACGATGGAATAGGTGTCCTTTTCCAGGATGTGGTACGCCACCCCCTCTTTCTCCAGATACTCTGGCAGGATGTGCTCGGGGAAACCCGGTTGTTTCTGATCCAGGTTCACCGCCACCAGCTCGAAGTTTACCGGCGCGGAATGCTGCAGATTGCGGAGGATTTCCAGCATGGTGTAGGAATCCTTGCCGCCAGACAGGCACACCATCACCTTGTCGCCTTCACTGATCATGTTGAAGTCGGCAATGGCACGGCCCACTTCCCGCCGCAGCTTTTTCTGCAGCTTGTTGAAGCGCGTCTTTTTCTTGGCGTCGAGGCTATCTGACATCAGGTGACCTTCATCTTCCGGATCAGTCGTCGATACAGGGGCGGAGACCAGCGTTTCAGGTACACACCGGCCTTTTCGCGGCCGGCGATGATAACCTGATCACGGCCTTGCTGCACGGCCTTGAGCAACCGTTCAGCGCATTCTTCGGCCGGCATGGCACTCAACTGGGCATCATCCATGCTGCCCTGGGCTGAGCCATCCGCGGTGAGCGCATTGACAGAGACCTGGGTTCGCACGAAACCGGGCATCACCAGGGTGACCCGCAAGCCGTTGTCGTATTCCTCTGCTCGCAGGGATTCAAAGAAACCGTGCAGGGCATGTTTACTGGCACTGTAAGCACTGCGCAGCGGTGTGGGCAACTCGCCGACCAGGGAGGTGATGACCACAAAGCGCCCTTCTCCCTGCTCACGGAACCAGGGCAATACCTCCTTGGTCAGCGCAACCGTGCCAAAGAAGTTCACTTCCATGATGCGACGGTCTACCGCCAGATCGGTGTCTGCCACGCGTGAACGCTGGGAAATGCCGCCATTGTGCACCAGGATATCCAGCCCACCGAAGCGCTCGCGCACGGCCTGCACCGCGGCTGGCATGGCGCCGCTGTCTGCCAGATCCAATGGCAATATCAGATGTTGCTGCGCATTGACCAGGGTTTCACGAACCCGCTCAAGCTCCGCCTCACGACGGGCTGACAACACCAGCCGCGCCCCGCGACGGGCAAAGGACTTGGCCACTGCTTCACCAATGCCCGAAGAGGCACCGGTAATCCAGACAATCTTGCCTGCCAGGCTGTTGGACATACTGCCGTCTCCCAGAATATGAGTACCGCAGAGGGTAATGGGATCGGAGGGAAAACCAAAGGTTCTTCGCGGATTTCAGGGACGCTTATGTGGTTTGCTCTGGTCGGGCGTCAGACGTCGGCAATCTGACGCGCCAACCCGACTCGCAAGGGTACAGCTTCAGGGCCTGCTTGCTCGGGACGACGGGTTGTCTGTCTCTCGCGTCAGACGTCCGACTTCAGACGTCTGACGAACCGGTTTTCTCACCCGGCAAGCGGAGCCCGTTCGAAGCCAGCTATTTCAGCTCCTTGGACGACAACCCCAGAAGATGCCGCGCCACGATAAGTTGCTGGATTTGCTGGGTGCCTTCGAAGATGTCGATGATCTTGGAGTCACGGGCCAGCTTTTCCAGCAGGGTGCGCTCGGAATACCCAAGCTCACCACACAGCGCAACGCATTTGAGTGTCACCTCATTGCCCATGCGCCCCGCCTTGGCCTTGCACATGGAGGCTTCCTTCGAATTGGGCTGACCGTTGTCGGCCATCCAGGCCGCTTTCAGGGTCATCAGTCGTGCCGCCTCAAGATCCGCCTCCAGCCGATACAGTTCCAGTTCACGGGCCGTGGAGTTATAAGGCAGTTTCGAGAAATCAGCGCTAACCTGCTCTTTTTCATAGATTTCACGAGTTATTTCCAGTGCGGCACGGGCAACCCCCAATGCCATGGCGGCCACCTGGGGACGGGTGTTATCGAAGGTCTGCATGACCCCACCAAAGGCTTTTTTGCGCGCCTCTTCGGTGTCGGCGATCTCCGCTGAGCCCAGCACATGGTCCACCGGGATCCGGCAATCGTTGAGCGACAATGCCGCCGTATCCGAGACCCGCAGGCCCATCTTGTCTTCCACCCGCACCAAACTCATGCCCGGGTTATCACGGGGCACAATGAATGACTTGATCGCCGCCTTGCCCAACGCCTTGTCCAGGGTTGCCCATACCACCACGGCATCGCAACGCTGCCCGCCCGTGCAATAGATCTTTTCGCCATTCAGGATCCACTCATCGCCGTCACGCACCGCCGTGGTGCTGATGGCCGCGGAATCGGACCCGGCCCCCGGCTCGGTGATCGCCATGGCACAGTAGAGTTTGCCGTACTGCTGCTTCTGTTCCGGAGTGCCTACCGCCGAGATCGCCGCGTTACCCAGACCACTCCCGGGGATAGACAGCATCAAGCCCACGTCGCCCCAGCACATGGCCTCAACGCCCATGATCCCCATCATGTTGGCCCCGTTTTTAATGCCATCGGAGCCTTTGCCACTGCCTTTTTTGCCGCCGCCACTCATGGCGGCCATCATCTGCGCCACCGGCTTGAGCTCTTCCGGGGTATCGCAATGCTCAATGGCGTCGTACTTGCGGGAGATCGGTCGGAAGACACCACTGGCCAGCTGCTGGGCCATTTGCTGCACCTGGGTCAATTTTTGCGGAAGTTCGAGATTGATCATGTCGGTCTCCTTATACGACGAGGCTGCCGTGCAGCACGGCAATGCTGCGCAGGTTGCGGTACCACATTTCCAGCGGGTAATCACGGACGAAGCCGGCTCCGCCGAACAGCTGAATACCGTTGGTGCCGATCTGCATGGCTTTCTCCATGCATTGCAGATGGGCCAGGTAGGCCTCGCGATAGAACGACAACCCCTGCTCCGCCCGGCTGGCCGCCCGCAACATCAACAAGCGCATGCCTTCCAGTTCGATACCGATGTCCGCCACCATGAACGCCACCGACTGACGCCAGGCGATGGGCTCGCCAAATGCCTTGCGTTCTTTCACATAGGGAATGCTGTAATCCAGCACCGCCTGGCAGCACCCCACCGCCAAGGCACACTGCCCGATCCATGACAACGCCTGCAGGCGCGGCAAATCAAAGCCCGGGAGCCTGTCTGCCTCGCTGACCGCCACATCCTGCAGCTCCAGAGTGGCCAGTGCGGCACTGCGAAGTCCCATGGCCGGCTCGGCCTTGATGCTGACCCCGGGAAGATCACTGGACACCAGAAAACCGGCCGGGCCCGACTCTGTGGCAGCCACAACCACAAACAATCCGCACGCCTCCCCCATGGGGATCAGGCTCTTGGTGCCATTTAGGCGATACTCACTACCTTCACTCACTGCCTGGGTGGCCAACTCCGTAGGCTCGAAGGTTGCCCGGGGCTCGGTCAGTGCAACGGCGGCCTGGCCCGCTTCACCGCTGGCCAGCCCGGGCAACAGGCGCTCCTGCTGTTCCTCGCTACCCCCTTCGACCAGCACATTCACCACCCCCATGGTCTGCAGGGCAGCAAGGGTATGGGACATGTCGCCCTGCCCAAGGTCCTCACACGCCAACGCATTGGAAAGCGGGGAACGCGGCATACCGACCCCGCCCAGCGCTTCGGGAATGGGCATCAACGCCAGACCGAATTCCTGAATGCCTGCCACCAGGGCAGCGTCAGGACTGGCGGCATCATCGGCAGCCCTGGCCGCGGGTGACAGCGTGTCACGCGCAAAGCGGAGCATGTTCTCGCGGGTAATACGTTGCTCTTCAGTGAGTGTTAGATCGAACGGAGCTGAATCCATACCGAACCTCATAGTGATTATCGTCAGCAATCAAACGTTTGTTTGATATCCACAGTCTGCCAGCGATTGTCTACAGTGAACAATGACAAGGACTGTGACCTCGGACGATAAAAACGGTAAAGTTGTCGAAAAATAAAACAACACTCTTCACAAGGATTTTGTGGCTTCGTGTTTATCCTGATCCCCAGTAATCCGCCGGAGCGGGCCATCCGGCTGCGCCGCCAGTTTATGGCGCTCTACTCCTACCTGCTACTTTGGGTGGGCACTTTTCTTGGTGTTCAGCTGAGTGCTTTTGAGCCAGGCACCCCGCATGCGTTGATCTTTGGCTGGCTCTACGGGATCAACGTTCTTTTCTACCTCATGATCCGCAGCGGCTGCAGTGAACGGCTGAAGGACCCCAGCCTGACCTTTCTGCAGATGGCCACCGGCATCCTGGCCACCACCGCCATCCTGTATTTCTCGCGTGAACTGCGTGGCGCCATGCTCAGTATCTATTTCATGGTCATGACCTTCGGCGTCTTCGCGCTGGATCGCCGCGGCCTGATGCTGATGGCCCTTTTCACCCTCACCTGCTTCACCGGGCTCCAAGTCTTCGAATTATCCACTTCTCCGCATTCTGTGGTGTTTTCCTACCTGATCGGTCACTGGATAATTCTGGCACTGGGTTTGTGCTGGTTTATCTATGTTGGAGGTTATATTCATAACCTCCAGACCCGGGTTCGGGACCAACGAGAAAGCCTTCGAGAAGCCCACGAGCGGCTTTCAGCAATCGCCATACGTGACGAACTCACCGGTCTGTACAACCGACGACATTTCCTTGAAAGGCTAGACGAAGAGATGTCCCTTGCCGAACGCAATGGCAGCGCCTTGCACCTTGCCATTATCGACCTGGATCACTTCAAGCAGGTTAACGATCAATACGGCCATGCAGCCGGGGACGAAGTGCTGTGCCGCTTCAGCAATTTGGCCAGCCAGGGACTGCGACGCTCGGACTTGTTGGCCCGCTACGGGGGAGAGGAATTTGTTGTGCTGTTCCCTCATGCGTCCAAGCAAGCCTGCATGGCTGCGATGGAGCGCCTTCGTGACGCCTTTGCCTCCCAGGATTTCGGTTTTTCTGGTGCCATGCAAACCTCCTTTTCTGCAGGACTTGCGGCCTACCAAAAAGGGGAATCCGCCGAGTCATTCACCCATCGTGCCGATACAGCGCTTTATGAAGCCAAAGCCGCTGGTCGTAACCGAATTCATCTGACCGGGGAATAAGCTGCCGATTTGCGGTTTCCTGCTCGCGCCAGTACCGCTATCCTTGCTGACCTTGGAGGGCCCATGTCAGACATAACCAATCCCAGCCTCAAAAACACCGTTCGCAAACATTTCCAGAGTCTTGGCGAAGACGCCCCTACCTGGACAGAACTGCATGGCCTGCTGTGCGCTCTTGCCGTTGGGCCTGCCATCGACGACATCAATTACAGTGAGCTGCTGGAATTGGACGTCCCAGAGAATGTCAAAGCCGCGCTTAACGATTTGTGCCAGCGACTCGAATCACAGCTTACCAGTGGCGAACCAATCAACCTTCCATGCCTGCTCGATCCTTACCAGGAAGAAGATGGTCAGGACCTGGCTAGCTGGTGCGCTGGCTTCATGACAGGCGTTTTCGCCGACGAAGACACCTGGTATCAGGACGACGAATCCACCATGGCTGAAATGCTGCTGCCCTTTGTCTTGATTTCTGGTCTGGATGAAGATGAAGCGCTCGATGACATCTGGAATAACACACAATTGGTCCGGCAAATGGCTCTGAGCATCCCTGACCTGCTGGAAGAATTGTTCCTGGTCTTCCATGGCCCCGATAGTGACGATTCCGATTAACGGCGCCTTTTTCCTCTCCAAAGCCTTACCTGCGTGACCTGGTTCCACGCCCTGTTATCACCAAGCCTCTACCCTTACACAAACATGAACTGATATGCACTGGTGCCCCCAAGGGCGCCAGTGTCAACCAGGGGAAATGCGGTGGGTTATCTGAGGGCACCTTATCTGACAGCACTGGCCATAGGCCTGTTACCAACACCCGGGATGGCCGAAGCACCAGCCGAGAGCGATATCCTATGCCCAACCCTGACCGTGGCAGCTTTCACGTCAGCAGTCCAAAACCGCGTGCCCCTCAGCGAACTCACTGAGGCTCCTGTTAACCTCAGCGAACTGTTTTTTTATACCGCTGTAACCAACGGGGAAGGAACTGAGTTGCATCATCGCTGGAGCTATAACAACACGAGGGTGGCTGATGTAAGTCTGGAGGTAGGTTCTGATTTCTGGCGCACCTGGTCTTCCAAAAGTTTTGCCAACCTTGCTCTGGAACCCGGGGGACAATGGCAAGTTGATGTCACCACGGCATCAGGCTGTACGCTTGGTCAATGGACTCTGACATTGGTTGAGGCAGACATCTCCTCTGGCTTCATCGAAGCCCAGCCGGCAATGCAGCCGGAAGAAACCAATACCCCGGTCCCCTCCACACCAGCCCCCCCGCACAACTCACCGGTAGACCTTCAGGAAAACTATGCCGCCATCAAGGAGTTACTGGAGCTGGGAGATAGCAGTGGCGCCCGTCGAGCGATCAAACTGGCACGCGAGCGCACCCTGAATCCGGACCAGCTAGAGCAACTGGACGCACTGGAAACCGATAGTAATGCCTTTGCCCGGCTGAGCCAGTTGATCCGCCAGCGAGATATCGCTGGCGCCCGACAACTCCTCGCGCAGTTGATGATCAGTGTGCCGCAAAGCAGCCCGGTCTATTCCGCACTACAAAGTCGCCGCGAGTTGCTGGAACAGCTCGGAGCCACATCCGATAGCCACGAAGGGTTTCAATCAGTCGCAAACAATCCTTGAACGAGGGCCATGCGGCATACCCACTCAGCGACAGGGGCTCGCGGACTAGTCGTCTTTCAGGGAAAGATGGCTGATATCCGGATTAACTTCTGTTTTCTGCTCTTTTTTCTGGCCAAGGTCTTCACCAGCAGCCGCCATACTCAAGTGACTCACATCCGGTGCATCCGGTGGCGGCTGATGCTCACTGTTGTCCATGTCAGCTCCCACATCTGCCACCGTAAAAGATCCAGAGAACCCTGTCCCGCCAGTGCGGATTGTGCCTACGGTTTCCAGGTCGCCACTCTCTTGGTCGGCATCAGAAGCGGTACCACCGGATACCTTTGCCTCCGCCGGGCCGGTCCCTGCCTGCTTGACCGGTGTCGGTGATGTCGGCGCCGCCGGAGGGGCTGAAGGCTTAAG
Organism: Alcanivorax sp. P2S70; assembly: GCF_000475295.1. NCBI lineage: Bacteria > Pseudomonadati > Pseudomonadota > Gammaproteobacteria > Oceanospirillales > Alcanivoracaceae > Alcanivorax > Alcanivorax sp. P2S70. The sequence continues at coordinate 208,889 of NZ_AXBZ01000007.1, read as the reverse complement.
TTCGCACTCCGCCCCGGCCTGCTTCAGCACCGCCCGAAATTTCATGGCGGTGGCCTGATCCGCCTCTTTCTTCAACACCACGGACTGGCCTGAAAACAGCTTTTCAACCCGGGCGGCATCCATCTTGAATACCCGGCCAAGATTGGCTTTCACTGTGGCCGGGTCCGCACCACGAACCAGTTGGCCGGAAAACACCACGTTGAAACGGGCATCGCTCATAACCAAATCCTTCTTCTAAATTAGGGAGCCTCTGAATAACTCCAGGTCACGCCGGTCTTTCAGGCTGGTCCGCACTCGTTATTACGCTTCCTTCGAAGGTGAATAGCCGACGGATGGACATACACCTTCAAAACCGCGCCCCTCTTTACCTTGAACCCGCCTGAAAGACTGAGTTCGCGAGGAGTGATTCTGAGGCTCCCTAGTGCATCTCACTGGCAGCGTATTCCGCCAGTGCCGCAATGGTTCGAGACGGGTTCAACCCCAGAGCCCGCGGTACCATGGCGCCGTCGATCACAAACAGATTGGGATAATTGAACACCTCCCCGCGATGATTCACCACCCCGGCATCAACACTATCGGCCATATTGCAGCCGCCCAGCGGGTGCGGAGTGATCAGATCCTTGAACAGGGTCCAATTGGGGGGGGTTGACGGATCCCCACCTGTGGCAGCAGTCAGCGCGAGATGACGCTCGGACAAACCATTGACGGCCTTTTCTGCCTTGCGGTAATCCCAGTTGAGTTTCAAATGGTTTCGTTTCCAGGGCCAGTACCAGCGACGGCCAAGATAAAAGCGGCCGCCCGGATCATCCATAGCTTGCCCGAACCAGGGCATCATTTCCGAAAACGGGTCACTGCTTTGCCCGTATTTCAGCATGGCCTTACCAAGCCGGGTTCCACGGAAACGCGGGTCCTTGCCCAGTCGGTCCAGCATGCTGCCCATCACATCAGGGATGCCGCCGTCTTCGACAAAATACCGGGCCCCACCGTCACTGCCATCGAGATAATCAATGGCTGAAGAGATTGTCGGTCCCCGGGTCGGAGAAATCGACCGGCCCTTGTAGGTTGCTGCGGTGGCGAAGTCACCATTGCAAGACCATTGATGCCCCAATGCCCGGCTGAGTTTTGGCAGGGTCTTGTACTGATCCCGGTTGCGCAACAGCAATTCCGTCGATCCCACAGACCCGGCTGCCACGATGACTTTTTCTGCCCGGAACACACGCCAGCACTGCCCATCCAGATCTCGCGCGCGGACTTCATAACTGCCGCCAGTCAACGGGCGAATCGTCCGCACATGATGAAGCGGGCGAATCTCGGCTCCGGCACTCTCAGCCGCTGCCAGATAATTCAGATCCAGGGTGTTCTTGGCCTGCACCGGGCAGCCCAGATCGCAGTTACCGCAATGGGTGCAGGTCCCCTGCTGTTTGCCCTGATCATTGGTCCACTGCTTGCTGTGCCGCGCATCATAGGCATCATCAAGATCACTGGACCAGTCTGGATTAAAGGTGATCGCCTGGGGCACAACCATAAACCGTTCACCGGCCCCGGTTGCCTCAGCGGCCTCTTTCATCAAATGCGTGCGCGGCGTCCACTGGTTTTCAGGCAGGGTCTGTACGTTGAGCATCACCCCGGTAGTGTCGTAGTGCGGCTTCAGGGTCGCGTAGTCAATGGCTTCCGGCCAGCCGTGATCGAATGCTTGCGGCTTTGCCTCGATACTGACGTTGGCATAGATCAGTGAGCCACCTCCCACACCGGCGCCCATGGCTACACTCATGTCACCAAAATAACGGAAGTCGATCCAGCCATTCTGTTTTTCCGGTTCGTCTTCGTCCCAGAACCAATCGCGCTGAGTAACCGACGGATATTCCGACGCCAGCCAGCGACGGCCTCTTTCCAGTACCAGAACCTTGCTTCCCTTCTCTGCCATACGGCAAGCCATTACTGCGCCACCGAAACCACTGCCGATGACCAGCACGTCAACTTTTTCCATGTTCTCCCCAACCCAAATGGTGAAATTGGCGCCGTCCCTGCTTATTCAGTCGCTGAGTGCCAACTCCGTTTTTTTAATCATGATTTTGCACTATAAAATCTGCTGTCAATCCTGTCTATTTCAGGGGCTTTCCAGTACCCTTCGCGCTGTTTTTACCGGTGCCGGCACAGCCCATGGAACAGATTGATTTCGTCAGTATTGAAGAACAGCAACGCCCGCGTAAACGCCGTGCTGCCACTCCCTCTAGCGCTTCCGCCCAAAACCGTAAGCCCTCAGCCCGTTCCCGACAGGGTGCAGTACGCGAAGGTTACCGTCGCCTTACTGCTGATATCCCTGCCGACTTGCACAAGCGCCTCAAGATGCAGGCCCTGATGGAAGATCGCTCAGTGACCGAACTGATCGTGCAGGCTGCAGAAAGCTTTCTTCGCAACCGCGACTAAGGGGTCCCTCGATAGCCCCTTGTCCCTTGTGTCTGGGGTTTCATCCAAACGTCACCTCATTGTCACGGCCCTGCACCGCCAGGCCCTCACGCTGTGCAGAAATCGTGATGGAGACTGACGATGACAGCTGCAGACGGATTCCTGCTCGGTGTTGCCCTGTTTCTTGCCCTGGCTTTTCGTTTCCTGTTTCGGCACTTGCCGGAGGAGCGCTGGCAATTTGTGGCCTCTCTTCCCCTCAAGAAACGCCATGACGGTGCCTGGCAGGGGTTAAACCTGACCTTCTATGGACTCTTCACCGGACTGGCGGGAGGGTGTGGCGTCGCCTGTTTTATCCTGCTCACCTCCGCCGCTGGGGTGTCGCTACTGACCGCGCTGGCCCTGACTGCCGGTGTATTGGTGATCTGTCTGCCCGCGGCCAAGATCATTGCCACCATCGTTGAAAAGAACCGCCACGGCTTCACCGTGGGCGGAGCCAGCTTTGTAGGTATATTGATTGCTCCGTTGTTCCTGTGGCTGGCTGACACCCTTAGCCAACGCTGGTGGGAAACCCCATTACCTGCCCTGCCCATGCTGGCAGCCATGTCCATTGCCTATGTGGTCGGGGAAGGTATCGGCCGTCTTGCCTGTATCAGCTTTGGCTGCTGCTATGGTCAGGCACTCGGCAAAGCTCCCCGCTGGGCACAACGGATGTTTGCCACCCTCAACCATGTGTTTATCGGCAAGACCAAGAAAATTGCCTTCGCAGGTGAGATGGAAGCGGTGCCCGTTATCCCGATTCAGGCGGTCACCTGCGTGGTCTACACCAGCCTCGCCCTGATTTGCATGTCACTGTTCTTCCATGGGCTGTTTGCACTGGCGTTTGCCCTGTCGCTGGTCGGCAGCCAATTGTGGCGGGTGTACTCCGAGACCTTGCGGGCCGATTATCGCGGTGGCAGCAAACTGTTTTCGGCCTACCAATGTATGGCCATGCTGGCCGCACTCTATGGCGTGATCATCAGCATAGTGCTGCCAGCCCATGCGGATCTTGCCCCCAGTCTGGCAGCCGGGTTTGCCGGGCTGTGGACGCCGGGAGTCATACTGAGCCTGCAACTGATCACGGTGATCATGTTCTTCTTTTCCGGCACCAGCACCATTACCACTGGCGAGTTGCGCTTTGGGCTGGCCGAGGACTGGCGGCATCAGGCGGGGTGCCAGCACCCTCATGCTGCTGAGTGATCCACTAGCGTCACCGCTTACGCCAGTGCCACTGCCTTGATTTGGGCATACAGGCGCTGGCCGGGCTGGATCGCCAGCTCCCGTAATGAACGCGATGAAATTCTCGCCAGTACAATGTGTTCATCCAGTTGCAAACGCACCACATGCTGACCCGGCCCGCAGGGGGTCACCGCGACAACGGTGACCGGCAAGATATTCAGAATACTGGAACCCTCCGGCACAGAGCGGGTCAGGCTCACGTCCCGTGCTGCGATGCGCAGGCGAACCGGTTCTCCCGTTGCACGAGACTGGGCGGCAGGCAACCAGAACACATGCTGGCCGGTTTTCACCGCCTGCAAATGATCCTCCTCATCAAATCCACCCATCACCCCATTGAGCAGTGCACAGGCGTCACTTCGTGTGGCCAGAGGGCCATCCAGGCTCGCCAGTGCCTTGTGCACGGGCCCCTGATCTTGCAGCAGACCGTTGTCCATCAGCCAGACCTGGTCCGCCAGATATAACAGCTCATCGAGGCTGTGGGTGACATAGAGAACGGGGATGCGGCGGGCAATCATCGCGATTCGTTGCAGCAGGGACTCCCGATGGGGCAAATCCACCGCTGACAGGGGTTCGTCCAGCAACAGCAAGTCGGGATCCCCAACCAGCGCACGGGCCAATGCAACCCGCTGGGCCTCACCGCCAGAAAGCCCCTGAACGCGGCGATGGAGCAAACCCTCAATGCGCACTTCCCGGACAATCGCCGGTACATCGACCCCGCCGCCACGCCGCTTGCGCACATACTCCAGATTGCCTGCCACGGTCAGATGCGAAAACAGCGCGGGCTGCTGTTGCAGCATCCCCAGCGGGCGCTGCCAGACGGGCAAGGCCGCATGACGGCTCTGCCAGGAATGGCCATCAAAACGTACATGCCCCTCGCAGGGCAGCAGTCCAGCCAACATCTGCAACAACGAACTTTTGCCCGTACCAGAAGGACCAAACAGGACGGTGACCCCCCTGTCGGGCAACACGCCGCTGGCACGTAACCGAAAGTCGCCAACCCGGCCGTGAATGTCGAATTCCAGTGTCACAGCCAGTCCCCTCTGCCTCGGGCCTGGGCGCCGGCCCGGCGTTGCCAGCGAAACAACGCCCACAGCAACACCACCGAGATCACCATCAATACCGCCGCCAACCGATGGGCGCTGGCATAATCCCCCGCCTCAACGTGCTCATAAAGCGCGACGGACGCCACCCGGGTTTGCCCCGCGAGACTGCCGCCAATCATCAGCACCACCCCGAATTCCCCCAGGGTATGCGCAAAGCCCAGCATGGCAGCACTGGCATAACCGGGTCTGGCTTGAGGCAATACCAGACTGACGAAACGATCCAGTGGCCGCGCCCCGGCGACCGCCGCCATGTCCAGCTGCCGCTGATCCAGTGCCACAAAGGCGTTCTTCAGGGGTTGCAACACAAAGGGAAGCGAATACACCACAGAACCGATCACCAGACCGGGGAAACTGAACGCAAGCGAGCGCATGCCGGCCAGCTGTGCCAGCCATCCCCCTGGCCCTTGCGGCCCAAGCGCAATCAGCAAGTAAAAGCCTAATACCGACGGCGGCAACACCAGAGGCAAGGCAAAAATGGCCTCCAGTAATGCCGCACCGGGCACACGCCGGCGAGCCAGCCACCAGGCCAGCGGCGTACACAGCAACAGGAGGATCGCGGTGGTTACCAGGGCCAGCTTGATACCGACCCAGAGTGCCAACCAGTCACCATCACTGAGCATGGATCACCCGGTAGCCAGAGGCCTCAATCTGCTGCTGCGCAGCCGCAGAAAACAGAAAGTCATAGAACTGCGACGCGCCAGGCGTATCGTTCAACAGCCCGCCCTGTTGCAGAATCGGGGGATACAGTGACGTCGGAACCCGCCATTGGCTGCCGCCCTGCCCCAGAACCTGACTGAGTGCCACAAATGCCGCAGCCGCCGCTCCGCTATGGGCGAAGTGATAGCTTTGCCCGACATTCTCAGCGCGTACCAACGTCACCGATTTCGGCACCTGCAAGGCTGACAACACCGCTTGCGCCGCCTGACCGTAGGGCGCCGTTCTGGCATTGGCCAGTGCAACCGGGTGCAGGCTTCCCTGGCGCAGGGATTGCGGTGTAATCGGTACGCCGGGGCGCGGTGTCCACACTACCAGCACACCCTGGGCATAGGTGCGTACCGTTTCAGGCTTCAACCAGCCTTCGCGGGCAAGCTCCAGGGGGCGACGATCGTCGGCGGCAAGAAAGATATCGTAGGGCGCCCCCTGACGAATCTGGGCAGCAAGTTTACCGGTGGACGCCACCGTCAACTGGATATCTGCCTGGGGATAGCTGCGCTGGTACAGCGCGACCAATGTGCGCAAGGGAGACGCGAAATTGGCCGCGACCGCCACGCGAACGCTATCCGCGTTCGCCATCAGCGGGAGTAAAAACAGGGAGAGCAGCAAAAGGTAACGCATAAAACGGAACCGAAAGTTCACAACGGAAACAGTCTAGCCTGAATATTTCCCCCAGTACCATGTCGCTGACGGGCGATCAGTCGTGTCCCTCGCTGCGGTTCCCGGAGCCACCGGGAGTGTCCGCGTCTCGCGGGTTCATGCCCCGGTGCTGTTGGCCGCGACGGTGGGCAAGTTCGATCTGTTTCTGGCGTTCAGCAAAGCGGCGCTTTTGCTCCGCGGTGGATTCGTCAAAACACTTCGGGCATGACACACCCAACTGAAACTGATCGGACAGCTTGTCCGCATCACTGATGGGCCGGCGGCAGGCGTGACACTGGTCGAAATCTCCCGGGTTCAGATCATGGTCCACCGTTACCCGCTCATCAAACACGAAACAGTCACCCTCCCAGAGAGAGTCTTCCCGGGGCATCTCCTCCAAATACTTCAGGATGCCGCCCTTCAGATGATAGACCTCTTCAAAGCCCTGCTCTTTCAGGTAAGCAGTGGATTTTTCACAGCGAATCCCCCCGGTGCAGAACATGGCCACTTTCTTGTGCTTTTGCGGGTCCAGGGTGTTTTTCACGTAATCCGGAAATTCCCGGAACGTTTTGGTTTCCGGGTTGATTGCCCCTTTGAAGGTGCCGACCTCAACCTCGTAATCATTGCGCGTGTCGATCAGGAGGGTGTCCGGATCGCTGATGACCTCATTCCACTCTTCAGGGCTCAGGTAGGTCCCGACCACCCGGTTAGGGTCAATCCCTTCCACGCCCATGGTGACAATTTCTTTCTTGAGTTTCACCTTGGTGCGCAGGAAAGGATGCTCGTCATGAAACGATTCCTTATGCTCCAGATCCTCCAGGCGGGGATCCTTGCGCAGCCAGTCCAGCACCGTATTGATTCCGGTACGCGGACCGGCAATGGTGCCGTTGATACCTTCATGGGCCAGCAACAGCGTGCCACGCACATCTTGCTCCAGCATCAATGCCAGCAGTGGCTCACGCAGCTGCGGGTGATCGTCCAGACGAACAAACTTGTAGAGCGCCGCCACGACAATGCTGTCTGCTCTTTCTTCTTTATGCTGACTCACGCCTTGAACTCCGGATCATGCTTGCTGCCACCCAGGCAATCAGGGGACTGGGTCACCTCTCCCCCCCTTGCCGTCCATTCCTCAACCGTGAAGGTGTGCAGGGCCAGAGCGTGGACCGGCCCAGCCAGCTCGTCTGCAAGCACCTTGTACAGCAACTGGTGACGACGCACCGGCATCATGCCGGTAAAAGACTCGCTGACCAGAACCAGTTTGAAGTGGGTTTCCGAGTTAGGCGGCACGCTGTGTTTGTGGCTTTCATTCTCGAGCTCGAAATGTGCCACAGGCACGGCATCGAAGACCTTGCGCTCGATCAATGTTGCTACACTCATGGACATCTCCCGCTCTCAGACCAGTACTCAACGTCGCAAAATAACAGCGCCCCGCCCGGATCACCGGCGCGGGGCGCGTATTCTACGCCTTTTCCTGGAAGCGGAAAAACGTCAGTGGTCAGCCGGTGACGGAATAATATCCGCCCACAAAGCCTCTGCCTCTGCATCCAAGAGACGGGCTCGCGACTCACCGGGGCCAAACTGGATAGCAGTGCGCTCCCCCTGCCAGGCCGACCAACCCGGTGCATCGCCACGAGCAAACCGGCCCCAGGCCGCCTGGACCTGGTCCGACAGGGCGCGGGCTTCGTCACCACCGCCGGTAAAATAAAGACCCGCCGGGGTATCCGTGACCCCGAAGACAAACGGGATATCCATGACATGGCAGGCCCCCATCGGCATGCCAAAGGGCTCGCTGGGCCAGGTGAACTGGAACGCCCAGCATTGGGCATTATGGCGGGACTGAGCGTCCAGAAGCCGAACCGTGGGTACACGGAACAAGCGATCGGACTCCATCGCTGCCAGCCAGTCGAGATTGCTGCGGCGCGGGTCGGGAGTCACCGCATTCTGGTAATACTCGAAGGCTCGCTGCCCATTACCGGGCAAGCCACGCTCGAAACGCCGCAGGATTTCACTGTTATCGATCTCGCGCAGGGCATCCAGGGTGGTTGTCCCCGCTAACAGGCCCGCGTACTGGAAGAACAAATACTCCTCAAGGCACACTCCTGCCATTAGCCGCTTGTCTCGGGCCGCTCCCGCCGCGATAGCGTCGATGGGCAGGCTTGGCAGCAGGTCATCGTCCAGCACCGGCAGAAAATTCATGGCGAACTGCGGGGTTGTCGTGCGTAAGCCCCGATCCACCAGAATCTTGATGGAGGCATTCTGGGCTTTCAGCCACTGCTCCGGCTGCGCTGCGCTGAGTTTGTCTGCGGCAGAACCGCCCCCGGGCAAGGCAGCCAGAAACGCATCCGTGACCTTGCGGGCTTCGTCGCGAGACAACACGAAATCCGCAGCACCCGACTGAACGATAGCCCCGTGAAACAAGGAAGCCGCTGCCGGGCACGCCAGTAGCGTACAAACACTGAAGCCCCCGGCAGATTCGCCGAACACCGTGACCTGTTCCGGGTCTCCGCCAAAGGCCGCAATATTTTCCTGCACCCATTCCAGTGCAGCGACCTGATCACGCAATCCCAGATTGGAATCGGCCCCCAGCTCCGGCGCTACCGCCGCAAAATCGCCAAAGCCCATGGCGCCGAGCCGGTAGGCCGCATTCACCACCACCACGCCCTGACTTTTGGCCAGCGCCGCACCGTTGTAGAGCGGCTGGGAAATGGAGCCTGACAGATAGCCCCCACCATGGAACCACACCATGACCGGGAACGGCCCCTCGCCGTCAGGCTGCCAGATGTTCACATACAAGCAATCCTCGCCGGATCCCTTGACACCCATCATGGGATTATCGACTTGCAGGGACGCAGTGGGATAACGGTTGGCCACCACCGTGTTGTCACCTGCAGGTAGCGGCTGAGGAGCCTTGAAACGGCGCTCCCCGACGGGCGCCTGGGCAAAGGGAATCCCACGGTATTCAATCACCCCGGATGAAGCGAGGCCTTCATAGCGGCCCTGTCGGGTAATAGCTGGCATCTCATGGCTCCTTCTCACAGCACGGTTGGGCCGTGGTTCGGCCCAGTTGATCAGGCAAGGGAGCAGACTAGCAAAAAACCTACTCCTGAGTAGGTCATTTCTGCCTGATATCAGATGTTTTATTGTTAGACAACATTAATCCGGCAGACATAAACCTGTCTTACACTTCGCTCGCCCTTGAACAGGGGGCACCCAATCTGGAGTCAAGTACCTTTATCTAAGGAGAGATCCCCCCATGAGCAATACCGTTATTAACCAGATCAACGAGCGTTATGCACAAGTTAGTGCCGAGGCCAAAGATGCCTTCGAGAAAATCAATGTTGCCATGCGCGGTGCCATCAGCCGTGCCGAAGCCAGCAGCTCCGAGCTGTTCGACTCCCTGGTGAAAACCGGTGAAAAACGTCAGAAAGCCCAGGCTAAAACCGGCACCAAGAAAAGCGCCAAAGCGGAACCGACCCAGCTGGATCAGGTACGTACCCGTGTCGCCCAGGCACTCGGCCTGCCTACCCGTGACGAAGTGGAAGCCCTGAACAAGAAGATGGCGACCCTCACCCGCAAGGTGAACAAGCTGGCAAAGGAAGCGAAGTAAGACGCCAGCACCGTCATCAGGCAGTACGGGAGCGGCTTGCCGCTCCCGCCCTCCAGGCTTGCCGACTTGCCCTAAGCGTTCTACTGGCCCACCGGTTGATGCCCTTTCCATAACAAAGTTTTCCCGCGCCACTGCGCCAATATCACCGATTCTGCACAATATCCCGCCGTTTAATCGGCTCTGCAGTTGACTTGCACGGCAACCTCTCGTTATCTACAGGGCTCGAAAACAACCATTCGCGAGCCTATGTCGTCCGCCAGCGCTGCTTCCCTGCTTCAACATCGCACCGTCGCCCCTTTCTGGCTGGAATTTCTGCTGGACGCCGCCCTGCGTGCCGGCACCGACCTCAGTGGCGCGCTGGTCGATCTGGGTATCAGTAACGACGATCTGGAAAATCCCCATTCACGCATCAGCATGACAGTGGAAGATCAGCTGTTGCGGCTGGCCCTTGCAGGCAGCGAAGATCCGCTTTTCGGGCTTCACATGGGGGAAGGCATTCGCCCCCGGTTCATGGGTGAGCTGGGCTATGCCAGTATGTCCAGTGCCACCCTGGGCGACGCCATCGAGCTGATGATTCCCTTCATGCAGGTCACCACGGAATATGCCCAATTGCGTTTTGAATGGCGCGGCAAGGACCTCTGGCTGATTTGGGACAGTGACATGGCCACACTCCCGACTTTTCCCGCCCGTATTGATGCCAACTTCGCAGCAGCCATCACTTTTGGTCGCTGGATCCTCGGGCAGAGCTACAATCCCGAGCAGGTCCATTTTCACCACGCCGCGCAAGGACCAGAAAAAGAGTACGAGCGCATTTTCCAGTGTGAGGTAGCATTTGAGCAGCCGGAAAATGCCATCGTGTTAAGCCCCGAACTGCTCGACCTGCCACTTCGGGACGCCGACCCGGATGTCCACAAGGTCGCGCGCTCACGCATGCAGCGGGCCGTCACCCAATACCACGCCAGGGAAAATCTGCTCGATCAGGTCCGACTGGAAATCCAGAACCGGTTGCAACAAGGGGTACCCCAGCTGGAACCCATCGCGGACCAGTTGGGCGTCAAGCCCTGGACACTGCGTCGCCAGCTTCGGGCAGAGAACACCGACTTTTCCTCCCTGTTGGAAGACGAGCGTCGGCGTCTCGCTTGTGACTGGCTGCTACACAGCGAACGCTCCGTGAACCAGATCGCTCTGGACCTTGGTTACTCGGAGCAGAGTGCTTTCAATCGTGCCTTCAAGCGCTGGTTTGGGGTAACGCCTGTCCATTATCGGGACCAGGGTTAGGAAGGCTCCTTACAGGTCGGCTCCACGCCACCGGCGTTTGCATTGGCCCAGGGTGAGCCCCTTCGAAAAGCCCTCCACCAGAGTCTCACCAATCCAGTGCTGCAAAAGCGGTATGGAGACCGGTGAGAGCCGGTAAAACAACCGTGACAGGCTTTCCACCTTCTTCAACTCATCACGCCAGTCCTCCATCAATTGCGGATACCGGCCCGGCTGCTCTGACAACAGCGCCTCTGCAGCCATTTGACCGCTGAACACAGCCCCGTAGATGCCCTCTCCCATCAGCGGCTCGGTACAGCCCGCCGCATCGCCAGCAAACAATACCCGTCCCTGCATCAGGCGCACCCGGGGTAACCAGGTCCCCAGCGGGTAACCGGAGACCTTGTAAGGCGCGGTTCCCAGCCGTTGCAGGCAATAGTTATCCAGCGCCGCACGATCCGGTGCGGCGATCCCGTGCTGCCAGACATACAGCCCCACATTGACGTGATCACCTTTCGGGAACAGCCAGCCGTATCCCCCACGAATGGCATCGAAATCCAGAGTCATACCCGGGTATTCATCCAGATCGTCACGGCGGACATGCCCTTCAATGGCCATGGCACCGAGAAAGTGTCGCTCACCCAACAGCCGACGCACCACACTGTTGGCACCATCCGCGGCCACCAGCCAGCGGGCCTGATAGCAGTCTCCCTCACGGGTGGACACCGTCAGACCGTCGTGATCCTGCCTGATTGAGGCCAGCCCGCGGGTCTCGATGAAGTTGGCGCCCTGCGCTTTCGCCTGATCCAGACAATAGCGGTCCAACTCTGCACGCTCCGTCATCACGCAAAACCGGCCCGGGGCCTGCAAGGGCTTGTCGGCCGCCGGATAGCGGCTCACGTATAGTGTATCGATGGTTTCACGCACCACCGGGGTAATGGAAAAGCGCAACCGCCGCAGTGTCTTTTCTGTCAGCCCCCCGGCACAGGGCTTTCCGGCGCCAGCCTCACGGGACAGCACCAGCACCCGCCAGCCCGCAGCGGCCAGATCCCAGGCTGCGGCACAGCCCGCCTGACCGGCCCCGACCACAATCACATCCCAGTTCGTCATATTCCTCCCGGTGAGGTCGTGCGATTAGTCGCCGCCTCCTTTATAATGCGCGCCGTCCGGGACCCCTGACCCATGTCATGCACACGACATTGCTCAGAGGTTCCTACGGTTTCAGCCACTAAGTTCTCCCGAATTAAAGCTAGGAGATTGTTCATGAAAGCACCTGTTCGCGTAGCCGTCACCGGCGCCGCTGGCCAAATCAGCTACTCTCTGCTGTTCCGCATCGCCTCTGGCGACATGCTCGGCAAAGATCAGCCAGTCATTCTGCAACTGCTCGAAATCACCCCTGCTCTGGAAGCCCTGAAGGGCGTCATCATGGAGCTGGAAGACTGCGCCTTCCCGCTGGTTGCCGGTATCGAAGGCACCGACGACGCCAACGTGGCGTTCAAGGACGCTGACTACGCGCTGCTGGTTGGTGCTCGTCCGCGCGGTCCGGGCATGGAGCGTAAAGACCTGCTGGAAGCTAACGCAGCAATCTTCTCTGCTCAAGGTAAAGCCATCAACGATAACGCCAGCAAGGACATCAAGGTCCTGGTTGTCGGCAACCCGGCTAACACCAACGCCCTGATCGCCCAGCGCAACGCGCCGGACATCAACCCGCGTCAGTTTACTGCCATGACCCGTCTGGACCACAACCGTGGCATGGCGCAACTGGCCACCAAACTGGGCAAAACCGTCAACGACATCAAGAAGATGACCATCTGGGGCAACCACTCCTCTACCCAGTACCCCGACCTGCACCACTGCGAAGTGGACGGCAAGGTAGCGGTAGACCAGGTAGAACAGGACTGGTACGAAGGCACCTACATTCCGGAAGTACAGCAGCGTGGCGCCGCCATCATCAAGGCGCGTGGCGCGTCCTCTGCCGCTTCCGCCGCCAACGCCGCTGTGGACCACATGCGTTCCTGGGCGCTGGGCACTGCAGAAGGTGACTGGGTTTCCATGGGTATCTACAGCGATGGTTCCTACGGTATCCAGGAAGGCCTGATCTACTCCTACCCCTGCACCTGCAAGGATGGCGACTGGACTATCGTTCAGGGCCTGGAAGTCAACGACTTCTCCCGCAGCCGCATGCAGGCGACCGAGCAGGAACTGGCTGAAGAACGCGACGCCGTTTCTCACCTGTTGCCGTAAGGCACAGGCGCTCAACAAAAAAGGGGCTCTTCGGAGCCCCTTTTTTGTTACTGATTACTTATACCTGGCCAGCCAGCGGCTTTTCAGAAGCCTAGTAATCCGGATACTCAAACTGCGCTGACTGGGCTTGCTGCAAGTAGTCATTGTAAGCGGCAAAAGACATTGGCATGACCACCGCAAAATAGCCAATCAACAGTACCAGCAGCACGGCAAACAAGGCCTTCACTGCACCACTGTTATCCACTGGCGCAGCACCATAGTTATTGCCACCATCGCTGCCTTTTTTGAAAAGCAGAATCAACGCCAGCACAAAATTCACCAGCGGAAGCAACATCAGCAGGCTCAACCATCCGGAGGCGTTGATGTCGTTCAGGCGACGCACCATAAAGCCCCAGGCAAATACCATGACCGCGATCATGCCCACAAAGGCAACCAGACCAAGAATCATCGCCCCCGCGCCTGCCGCAGCCTCACCGCCTGACGCAAATCCAGGAATCATGATGGCTGCGGCAATCCCGAGCACACCATAAAACAAAAACGTCAAACCCGTTCCGTAAACAAAATATCGCATCCGGCCAATACGTCCGGACAAAGACAAAAATTTGGGCTGGTACGTCTCGTTACCAGTAACGGCAACATCAGCGCCAGGCGCCGCATAAGGTTGGTTCATCGTGCTCCCCCTTGGGTCAATAAAAAGATCTTCATCACGAAGATCCATGGTCAAAATCAATGTGCGTTGCGGGCAAAATCATCCATGGCGCGCAACAGGTCATGCCGGCTGATCTGGCCAACCAGCTTGCCATCTTCTACCACCGGCAAACGACGACGATGGTCTGCCAGAAAAATTTCAGCGGCATCAAGAATAGAGGTCTTTCCGGTCACGGTTTGCAGGTCGACGGTCATGTAGTCACTGACCAGGCCAATCTCCGTGCCGTGATAGGTCGCCTCCAAGGCCCCCTTAAGGCAATCGGATTCCGAAAACATGCCCACCAGGGCACCTTTGTCGTCAACGACCGGAGCGCCCGAAATACGGTTTTCGAGCAGAATGGCGATGGCTTCGTGAACGGTTTGTTTCGGAGAAACCGTGATCACTCGACGGCTCATGTAATCCGCCACTTGAATCGACTTCAGCATAGGCATTCCTTGTCAATGTCGGGCCGTGACCGACTTTTTCCCTCAGGCTTTTATAGCAGATTGAGGACATAAAAACAGGACACAAATACCTGATCGTGATCCGGGACAGGCCGAAACCCTCACGGCCAGCTCAGTCGGTGACAGCAGAGCGCCTCCCATCCTTTAATCTTAGAGAAATACGAGAGCGAGTAGCCTTTGGGATAGTTTGGATAGGCGGCGTAGAGACGCATTTTGGTCTGGTGCTAATTTGGATGAAAACCCAAGAATAAGGAGAACGTCATGGACTGTCGAAAAGACGATGCGACCAGTAAAACCTGGTTTCGCAGCGACCGCTTCTTCAATCAGGGACCAAACTGGTACTTCACAACTCGCGAAAACACGGTGGAAGGTCCATTTGACACCCGGGATCACGCCGAGGCAGGCCTAATGCTGTACCTGCGTGACATGCAATCACTGGAGAACTTTGGGCTTCGCCCTGCCAGGATACCGGGGTGAAAACACCGCCGGACGAAGCACACATCTCCCCCCGGCGGGGGCGGATTACAATAGCGCTTTTGGTGCCGTGATAATCCCGTTATTGTCAGCGTAAACGTATTCTCCGGGGCGGAAGGTGACACCGCCAAAGTGGATGTCGATATTCAGCTGACCTTCATCACGGCGAACCGATTTGATTGGCACACAACCGAGGGTTACCACCCCGAGATCCAGCGTTCCCAGCGCATCCACATCACGGCAGGCGCCATAGATAATCACACCTTCCCAGCCATTCTTGACCGCGTTCTCGGCAATCATGTCGCCAATCAGCGCATTGCGAAGGCTGCCACCGCCATCGACGACCAGCACTTTACCTTTGCCATCCGTACCAAGATGCGCTTTGACCTGACTGTTATCCTCAAAACATTTCACGGTGACAATCTCACCGCCAAATGCACTACGCCCGCCAAAACTGAACCAGTTAAAACCGGTTACCACTGACACGATGTCGGCGTTGTCATCACACAGATCACAGGTCACAAAACTCATGCTGACTCCTTAAAACAGATTTGATCGCGCGCCAATTACTGGCTCGCCTCCCGTTGCTGGCGGAACTTTCCGGCATAGACCAGAAAATCCCGATAGCGCAATGTGTAGAGCCCCGTGTCGGGCCCGTCGATAGCCATGCCGACCATCGCGTCGGCGACCTTGCTGCCATCCACCGGCAGCCAGTGGGCATCGGTCCAGCGGGTCAGGGGCTCAACAACCCGGTTTAGCAGGTTACCCCAGTCTTCTGCCGGGCGTTTATCCTTCCGCTCGCCACGCAGCAGCGAGGGCTGGAAGATCGCCAGCAAGGGCAGTCCCAGCTCTTTCAGGCCACGCTCCACCTGCCCTTTTACCCGTGAGTAGAAAAACGGGGACCGCGCATTGGCGTTAATCGCCGACACCACCAGAAAACGCTGTACCCCTGCCCGCAAGGCCAGCTTGCCGGCAAGCAGTACCAAGTCATGGTCCACATGGCGGAAAGCTTGCCGGGAGCCGGCCTTCTTCATGGTTGTGCCCAGACAGCAGAAAACGTCGTCGACCTGGAACTGCTCGGCGCAGGCTTCCATGTCATCGAGATCGACAACGCGGCAGTCAAGCTTGGGATGTTCAAGATCGAGCTCGCGCCGTGATAACACTCTCACCAGATCATATTCATTACTGGCCAACAGGCTTTCCAGGCAGGCATTGCCCACCAGTCCTGTTGCTCCCAGTAGAAGGGCCTTTCTTGTCATTCTTCGTCCCCATCCCGCAGTGGCTCTTCAGGGAGCCAGCGTCGCAATACCGTTTCCAGCGCATCCAGGTGCACGGGTTTGGCCAAAAAGTCATCCATGCCTGCCGCAAGGCAGCGGGCCTGTACCCCTTCTGCCGTGTTGGCAGTGATCGCCACTACCGGCGTGCGATCACGGGCTTCGCGCTCTTCAAGCTCGCGCAACAGCCGCGTCACTTCAAAACCATCCATCTCCGGCATCATGCAATCCATGAGCACCAGATCAAAAGGTTCCTGTTCCATTAACGCCAGTCCGGTTTCCCCGTTGCTGACGGTTTTCACCTGGTAACCGAGTTTGCTCAGCATGCCCCGGGTCACCAACTGATTCACTTCGTTATCTTCTACCAGCAGCAAACGGAAACGCTTGCGACGCTGACGCTCTTCCGGTGTTTCGGTTCGGGCATCCTGCACGGGCTGATGACGCTGCAGCCCCACCAGCCGGGACAGAGCCAGGCGCAGGCTGCTGCGATGCAACGGACGCACCAGCACGACCAGATCATGCTTGTCGACAAGCTTCTGTATGGCCGGCAACCCACGCTCTTCGATGGTGGCAAGCAACACCAGTTTTACCGGCCGCAGGCTGGGGTCTTCCAGCACGTTGCGACACAGATTCAAGGCCAATTCCGGCCGTGAGCAGGTGTCGACAAACAACAAGTCAAAATCACTCTGCTCCCGGTGGCCTGCTCGCAACGCCTGCAGCGCATGATCGTACCCCATGGCAGAAGAGCACTGACAATCCAGGGCCTCAAGCTCTTCCTGCATACACGCAACCGTGCCCGTGGCGGCACCCACAATCACGCCCTGGGCGCCATTGAGCGCCCGAATCAGGCTTTGCGACTCACGCATATCCGGCTGTACCTGCACGGGAACGGTAAACCAGAAGGTGGAGCCTTCCTCAAGCACACTTTCGGCACCAATAGCGCCCCCCATGGCATCAATCAGCCCCTTGCAGACCAGCAGGCCGAATCCGGTATGGCTTGAGCTATACAGGTCCTGACCATCTTCGATGAAGTGGTCCTGAAAAAGGTGGCGAAGCGTGTCCTGGCTCATGCCGGTGCCCTGATCGCTCACTCGCACCCGCAACACACCGGCACTTTCCCCTTCCACAGTGAAATCCACATCCAGGCGAATCTCACCCTTGTCACTGAATTTGATGGCATTACTGAAGAGGTTGTTAAGCACCTGCATCAATCGCTCGCGATCACCACGGATGCGTTTGGGCAACATACGATCAATCACACAGGTCAGCTCCAGTCCGGTGGACTGTGCCATGGGGCCAAACGCTTCGAGGGCCTGCTCGATAGCCGCGCGGAAATCGAAGAATTCCGGGTTGAGGGTGACCCTGCGGGTCAGGATTCGCGAGTAATCCAGGACGTCATCAATCAGCGAAAGCAGCAGCTTGCCACTGCGCCCTGCCACTTGAAGATAGTCTTTTTGTTCATCGTTAAGGCGGGTATCTTCCAGCAACGACATCATCCCCATCAGGGAATTCATCGGCGTGCGCAGCTCGTGGGCAAGTCGATAGACGAGACTGAGCTGAATGTCGGTGTTCGAGCGCTGTGGTAACTGCCCCTCCGCTGAGGGGCGCCCCCCGCGACGCTCACGGGTCATGGCATGCCAGAAGGTCTCATACTGGCCACGGTACAAACGGAAGAGATAGAACGCATAGCTGCCGATCAGCACCGCCAGCACCCAGTCGTGCAGGCTACCCGAGACGAACAGGGTGAGCAGCGTCGGCACGAACATGAGCACGATATAGGCTTGCCGGACACGCAGGCCCGCCATCCACGAGCTGCCCAGTGCCGTGGTTACCCCTACGTTGTACAACAGCACCGCAAAGAAATTGAAGCCGGTACCAATCCGCCACGCCAACCAGGCAGGAATGATCCCCCATAGCAGCGCGTGCAACGCCAGGCCAATGCCAAACAGCTTGCGCCAGCGGGCAGGACCTGCCCCGTAGAGGGCATCAAACCGGGCCAGCAGCCAGAGTCGATAGGCCGTGACCACCAGTACCGCACCGCCCGCGATCAGCGCTTCCAGCTCAAAACTCTGGTATACCTGCCCCCAGGCAAAGACCAGGGCAAAAACCAGAAGGGCCGCCAGCACTCCCATCAGGGAATTTCTGGCGGCCCCGTAATCGACCCGTTTGAGTACTTTTCTGTCTTTCTTGTACGTCACCGTGAGTGTTCCGTAGACGCCGTCATAAGCCGTGTGGCGCTACGTTAGCACTGCTGCTGCGGGCTGGCTAGCCCGCAGCCTTGCGGCGCTTGTCGAAAGCGACCAGCAAAGGTACAAAAAAGAAAAAGTCCACAATCAATGCCATGGCGATCGTGATCGCCGACAGCAGCCCCATGCTGGCATTGGGATAGAAGTGGCTGGTACCGATCACTGCAAAGTTCGCCACCAGCACCACGGAGGTCGCGACCAGTGCCACCCCGACCGTGCGGAAGGCATATTCCACTGCCTTGCCAGTGTCGAGACCCAGTTCGCGCTTGGCTCTGACGTACTTGCTGAGGAAATGGACCGTATCGTCCACCACGATCCCCAGCGTCATGCAGGCCACCACAGACACCGCCAGACCAATCTCACCATTGATCAGGCCCCACAAACCAAACGCCATCCCCGCTGGCAACAGATTGGGAATCAACGACAGAAGACCATAGCGGAATGAACGCAAGGCGATGATCAGCAACACCGAGACACTGATCAGCGCGATAAGGGCACCGGACAACATGCTCTGAATATTCCGCATGGTGACATGCCCGAACAGCACATCCATGCCCGTCCCCTTGGTCTGCATGTAATCCGGCCAGTTCGCCGCCATCCAGTCTTCCACTTTCTGGTTGAATTCCAGTACCGGATGGGAGCCGATGTTTTCCAGCATGACCACAAGGCGGGCCTGGGATTTGCCGATATCCAGCTGATCTTCGAGGCCCAGCCCCTGCGGTAACGACAGCTCGTACAGCAGAGTGTACTGCGAGATCAGCTCACGGGAGTCCGGAATCCGGTAATAGGCGGGGTCTCCTCCGTGCATATCCCGGTTAAGGCGTTTGATCACATTGGTATAGGACGTGGCATAGACCACATGCTCCTGCTCTTCCAGCCAGTTGACCAGCGCGTCCAGCTGCTGAAGAAATTCAGGCTCCATGGCCCCACCGGCGTCGGCCGCCGGAATCGCGTAGTCGATACGGTGCATGCCGGTCAGTTCACGCATGGCAAAGTCGTTGACCCGCCTTACCTCGAACGTTTCATCGAAGTATTCATTGAAGACGTCATTGATCCGGTTCAGACCGATACAGCCCATCAGCACAACCACCACCACAGACATCCCCAATAGCCAGGGCCGGTAGCGACGGCTCAAATGCTGCGCCAGGCTCCCCATCAGCGGCGCAAAATCCCGTTGCTTGCCCGGCTCGATTTTGTGGGGAAGCAACATCACCAGCGCAGGCAGCAAGACCACCGAGAACAGGAAGGCCAGCAACACCCCGATCAGGACCACATTGCCCAGCGCACGGAATGGCTGTGACTCGGAAAAGTTCAGAATGGCAAAGCCGATGGCCGTGGTCAGGCTGGTCAGCCAGACCGGCTGCATATTGATGCGCAGGCTCTCGACAATACTGGGGGCCTTGGCTTTGCCCTCCAGTCGTTCATGACGGTAACTCGCCAGAATGTGCACGGAATCCGCCACCGCCAACGTCAGAATCATGGCCGGTGCCATGCCCACAATGGGGGAAAATTCGATACCCAACCACATGGCCACACCCATGGCCGACAGGATCGAAAAGCTGATGACGAACACCGTCACCACCACAAACATGACACTGCGAAGAATCAACCACAGGCACACCAGCATGATCACAAACGCCAGCGGCAAGGTGGATCCCATGGACTGCTCGGTGGCCTCGGCAGACGCCTGATTGAAAATCACCGTGCCGGTGACCATGAACTCGATATCCGGATACCGCTGGCTGTATTCCTGGGCCATCTCACGAGCGGCCTGGGTAATTTCCGGCGCTTCGGTCTTGCCCTCACCCATGGTCACCGTGGCAGCAATCCCGGCGACATGGCCTTTATCAGAGACCAACCGACCTAGTAAGGACGGTTCATTGAGAGCGATATCACGAATGCGTTCCAGCTCCTCGGCGGAAAGCGTATCGGCATACTCCACCAACGGGGCCACGAAAAGATCATCGCCCTCCACTTCCGTATGCTGAAAGTTGGCCAGGGAATCGACACGGGTGGCATGGGGAAGCAGCCAGGCGTCCTCGGTCAACGCCTCAACGGCTGACAGCGCCTCCGGGGTGAACAGGTTGTCGTCTTTGGGGTGGACCACAAACAGCACCACCTCATTGGCGGTGAAGCTGTCTTCCAGTGACACAAACCGTTTGAAATCCGGGTTGTCTTCGGTGAAGAAGATCCGCGGATCATTATTGTTGGTGAATTCCTTGAGCCCGGTAGCCATCCCCATGGTCAACACCAGACATCCCAGCAACACCCACACCGGGTGTGCAACCACCCAGCGACTCCAAGCGTCTTTCATTACCTTCCCCTTTTTCTGACGGGTGAAGTCTATTCGGCGGTATACACGCTGTCACGGTCAAAGAGGCCAAAAACCAGCTTTACGTTAACGTAAACTTCCCCTACTCTCGCCCCATGGACAAAAAGAAGACCTACAGCATTGGTGAGTTGGCGCGGGAGTTCGACGTCACCACCCGCACCATCCGCTTTTACGAGGACCAGGGGCTGGTCAGCCCGTCTCGTCGGGGACAGACACGAATCTACTCCCCCGCCGACCGGGTCACCCTGAAACTGATCCTGCGGGGCAAGCGACTGGGGTTCTCCCTGGCGGAATCGAAGGAGCTGATCGGCATGTACCAGCCCCAGGGCGACAACCGCCACCAGCTGCTTGCCCTGCAGGAAAAGATTCACCAGCGCCGGGCACAACTGGAACAACAATTACACGATATCCAGGCCATGCAGCAGGAGCTCGACGACGTGGAGCAACGCTGCATTGACGCCATGAATGATTTGGAGAGTTAGGCCATGTTCAACAGCAGCTTCAATTTTGATCTGGACGAAACCCTGGTGGCCCTGCGCGACAGCGTTCGCCAGTTCGCCCAGAAGGAAATCGCGCCCATTGCAGCCGAGGTGGATCAGAGCAACCAGTTCCCGCTGGCCATGTGGAAGAAGCTGGGTGACCTGGGTGTGCTCGGGGTTACCGTCAGCGAGGAATACGGCGGCGCCAACATGGGGTATCTGGCCCACACCCTGGTGATGGAGGAAATCTCCCGGGCATCGGCCTCCATTGGCCTGTCCTACGGCGCGCATTCCAACCTGTGCGTTAACCAGATCTACCTGAACGGCACCGACGCCCAGAAAGCCAGGTACCTCCCCGGCCTGGTCAGTGGCGATCAGATCGGCGCCCTGGCCATGAGCGAGCCCGGTGCGGGCTCTGACGTGGTGAGCATGGGCCTGCGTGCGGACAAGAAAGGCGACCATTACCTCCTCAACGGCAACAAGATGTGGATCACCAATGGCCCCGATGCCCACACCTATGTGATCTACGCCAAGACCGACACCAGCGCAGGCCCCAAAGGCATCACTGCATTCATCGTCGAGCGGGATTACCCCGGATTCTCCCGTGCCCAGAAACTCGACAAGCTGGGCATGCGCGGCTCCAACACCTGCGAACTGGTCTTCGAAGATTGTCAGGTACCCGCCGAAAACATCCTCGGCAAGGAAAATGAAGGCGTGAAAGTGCTGATGAGCGGCCTGGATTACGAGCGCACCGTACTGTCCGGTGGCTGTACCGGCATCATGCAAGCGTGCATGGATGTGGTAGTGCCCTACGTACACGAACGCAAACAGTTCGGTCAGGCCATCGGTGAATTCCAGCTGATGCAAGGCAAGCTTGCCGACATGTACGTGACGCTCAACGCCAGCCGCAGCTACCTCTATAACGTGGCCAAGGCCTGCGACCGGGGCGAAACCAACCGCAAGGATGCCGCCGGCGTCATCCTTTACTGCGCCGAGAACGCCACCCAGATGGCCCTGGAAGCCATCCAGACCCTGGGCGGCAACGGCTACATCAATGAGTACCCCACCGGCCGCCTGCTGCGTGACGCCAAGCTCTACGAGATCGGCGCCGGCACCAGCGAAATCCGCCGCATGCTCATTGGCCGCGAGCTATTTAACGAAACACGCTAACACGCCGCACGCACCACGCTTGCACGCCGCCTCCCGCGTGGAGCGTGCCAGCGTGAAGCCTGCAAGCGAGGAATTCATGCCCAAGATTAACAGTCAGATCAACCCGACCAGTCCGGAATTCCAGGCGAACCGGGAGCACAACCTGGGCTTGCGTCAGCAGCTTCAGGACAAGCTGGCCCACATTGCCCACGGGGGCGGTGAAGCGGCGGAGCAACGCTTGCGCGAACGGGGCAAGTTACCGGTGCGCGAGCGCATCGACCGCTTGCTGGACCCGGGCTCCCCGTTTCTGGAAATTGGCGCTCTGGCCGCCGATGGCGTCTATGGCGAAGACGTCCCTGCGGCGGGCTGTGTGGGCGGCATTGGCCGGATCCAGGGCGTGGAATGCATGATCGTGGCCAACGACCCCACGGTTAAAGGCGGCAGCTACTACCCGCTCACGGTGAAGAAACACCTGCGTGCCCAGAGCATCGCAGCGGAAAACCGCCTGCCCTGTGTCTATCTGGTGGATTCCGGTGGCGCCAACCTGCCCCGCCAGGATGAAGTGTTCCCGGACCGGGAGCACTTCGGCCGCATCTTCTTCAATATGGCCAACATGTCGGCCCGTGGCATTCCGCAAATCAGTGTTGTGCTCGGCTCCTGTACGGCTGGCGGCGCCTACGTACCCGCCATGGCCGACGAAGTGATCATGGTCAAAGAGCAAGCCACGATCTTCCTGGCCGGCCCCCCCTTGGTGAAGGCCGCTACCGGCGAAGTGGTCAGCGCAGAAGCCCTGGGTGGCGCCAACCTGCACTGTGAGCAATCCGGGGTGGCAGACCATCTGGCCGAAGACGAGCCCCATGCCCTGGCGCTGGCGCGTAATTGCATCGCCCACCTCAACTGGCACAAGCCGGACCAGGTCAAGCGTCGCGCCGTATTACCCCCCGCTTATGCCAGCGACGAGCTGTATGGCGTCATCCCCACCACCACCCGTCAGCCCATGCCGGCACGGGAACTGATCGCCCGCATCGTCGATGGCTCTGAGCTGGATGAATTCAAGGCCCGCTATGGCACCACGCTGGTGTGCGGCTTCTCCCATATCCATGGTTATCCGGTGGGCATTCTCGCCAATGACGGGGTGCTCTATTCCGAATCGGCCCAGAAAGGCGCGCACTTTATTGAACTGTGCAACCAGCGAAAGATCCCTCTGCTGTTCCTGCAGAACATCACCGGCTTCATGGTCGGCAAGAAATACGAGTCAGAGGGGATCGCCAAACACGGGGCCAAAATGGTCAATGCCGTGGCCTGTGCCACCGTGCCCAAATTCACCGTGATCACCGGTGGCAGTTTTGGGGCCGGCAACTACGGCATGTGCGGGCGCGCCTATGACCCTCGCTTTATGTTCATGTGGCCCAACGCCCGTATCTCCGTCATGGGTGGCGAACAGGCCGCCAGCGTGCTCACCCAGGTGAAGCAGGCTTCCATGAAAAAGAAAGGCCAGCAATGGAGCGAGGACGAAGCCCGTCAGTTCCAGTCCGACATGACCGAGCAGTACGAACAGATGGCCCAGCCCTGGTATGCCAGTGCCCGGCTCTGGGATGACGGCGTCATCGACCCGGCAGATACCCGCGACGTCCTGGGCATGGCCATCTCTGCCAGCCTCAATGCCCCCATCGAGGACACGCGTTACGGCGTGTTCAGGATGTGATTTTGCGTCGGACGTCAGACGCTTAACCCCTGGAGCAAAACATGAGCGTTAGCACACAAATCGAAGGCAGGGTTGCTCGCATTACGCTGGACAATCCTGACAAAAGAAACGCGTTCGATGACACCATCATTGCGTCACTGACCCAGGCGTTTGAGAACGTTGGCGGTGACACCGGGATTCGGGTGGTGGTATTGCAGGCAGCGGGCAAGCATTTTTCCGCCGGGGCCGATCTCAACTGGATGCGGGCCATGGGGCAGCTCGATGAGCAGCAGAACCGTGACGATGCCCTGAAACTTGCCAGGCTGATGCAGGCGATAGATCAGTGCCCGAAACCGGTGATCGCCCGGGTTCAGGGCGCCGCCTTTGGCGGTGCCCTGGGATTGATCTGTGCCGCCGACATGGCCGTGGCGGCAGACAACGCCCGTTTCTGCCTGAGCGAAGTCAAACTCGGCATTATCCCTGCGGTGATCAGCCCCTATGTGGTGCGTGCCATCGGTGCGCGTCAGGCCAATCGTTATTTCATGACCGCCGAAGTCATCCCGGCGGACCGGGCACAGGCACTGGGCATTGCCCATGAGGTGGTTGCGGAAGCCGAACTCGACAGCGCCGTTGGGCGCCTGGTCGAAGCGCTGCTCAGCGGCGGTCCGGCGGCCCAGATCGCCTGCCGGGATCTGATCGCGCGGGTCAGTGACGGCGCCATCGATGAGGCCATGCTGGAAGACACCGCCGCCCGTATCGCCCGCCTGCGTACCAGCGCTGAAGGGCAGGAAGGTCTGAGCGCTTTTCTGGAAAAACGCTCACCAAACTGGATGTAACCCACTTTTCCGTAGGAGCGCCGCTGGCGGCGCGATCAACCCACGCCGGGAATCACGCCGCCAGCAACGCGCCTGCAACCGCAAATAGGCATAACCATGGCAACGATAAAAAAACTGCTGATCGCCAACCGCGGGGAAATTGCCCGTCGCATCATCCGCACCTGCCGGCAACAAGGCATTGCCACCGTGGCAGTGTACTCCGATGTGGATGCCACCCTGCCCCATGTCCGTGAGGCGGATCAGGCCGTATGCCTTGGCCCGGCAGCGGCGCGAGAAAGCTATCTGGTGATCCACAAGATTATCACCGCAGCGAAGGAGACTGGCGCGGACGCCATTCATCCCGGCTACGGCTTTCTGTCTGAGAATACCGAGCTGGCGGCCGCCTGTGAGCAGGCGGGCATCATTTTTGTCGGCCCTAACGCCCGCGCCATTGAAGTAATGGGTGACAAGGCTGCTGCACGTCAGCTCATGGCCGACAGCGGTGTCCCGGTACTGCCCGGTTTCGATGAAGACGGCGCCAGTGACGAGACGCTACTGGCCGCCAGTGACAGTGTCGGCTTTCCGCTGCTGATCAAGGCCGTGGCCGGCGGCGGCGGCAAGGGCATGCGGGTGGTGAACAGCGCCAACGCGTTTGCCGAATCCCTGGCCGCGGCTCGTCGTGAAGCCCGCAGTGCTTTCGGCGATGATCGCGTGCTGCTGGAGCGTTACCTGCCCACCGCCCGCCATGTGGAAGTGCAGGTTTTCGCAGACAATTACGGCAATGCGGTACACCTGTTCGAGCGCGATTGCTCGGTGCAGCGTCGCCACCAGAAGGTCATTGAGGAAGCCCCGGCACCGGGTCTGGATGAACAGACCCGCCAGGCGTTCGGTAACGCTGCCGTTCAGGCCGCCCTGGCCATTGATTACCGTGGCGCCGGCACGGTGGAGTTTTTATACGCTCCTGATGGCCAGTTTTATTTCATGGAAATGAACACCCGCCTGCAGGTGGAACACCCTGTCACCGAAATGATCACCGGAGAAGACCTGGTGGCCTGGCAACTGGCGGTCGCCGCAGGGGAGCCGCTGCCCAAGGCACAACAGCAGATTCAGCGTCATGGCCATGCCATGGAAGTTCGCCTGTACGCAGAAAACCCGGAACAGGGTTTTCTGCCCTCTTCCGGCCTGCTCAGTCACCTGCGTTGGCCCCACGAACTGGCCCGCGTCGATGCCGGGTACGAACAGGGGGACCGGGTCGAAGAATTCTACGACCCGATGATCGCCAAGCTGATCTGCTATGGAGAGGATCGCCAGGCCGCCCGGCAAAAGCTGATCAACGCCCTGAATCGGCTCGAACTGCAAGGGATTCATCACAACGCACCCTTCCTGCGACGGGTGCTGGCGGATGAGGCCTTTGCCCTTGCCGAGCTGGACACCCGCCTGCTGGAGCATCGCCCGCACTTACTCGAAACTGATGCCTGCGAGCCTGCATTGCTGGCCGTGGCCGCCAGCCGACTGGCGGCACTGCCTGCCACTGCCAGTGATCACCCCTGGGAATCACTGCAGGGCTGGCGCCCACAGGGGCAGCGCGTGCGCGTCACCGCCTGCCAGGTGGACCAGCATCCGGTGATGGTGCGTGAAAATAACGGTGACGCCAGTGCCGAGGCACACACCGGCCAGGTGCAGCTCACCGTGAACGACAGCGCCTTTCGCCTGCGCTGGGGCCAGCAATCGCTGTGTGGCTATTTCCATTTACAGACCTCAACGCGCACCGTACGACTGTTTGTGGGGGGACAGGCTTACACGGTTACCCTCAACCCGTCCCTCGACAACGCTGCACAGGATGCCGCTGGCGGCTTTGTCGCCCCCATGAGCGGTACCATCGTGGCCCTGCATGTTGAGGCTGGCGCTACGGTGGCACCCGGCGATGCCGTGATTACGCTGGAAGCCATGAAAATGGAACACACACTACGAGCCACCGAAGCCGGCACCGTGCAGCATTTCCCGGTGAGCGCAGGCGACAGCGTCAGCGAAGGCACCCTACTGGTCGAATTCGAGGCGGATTCCGCCCGCTGAAACCCAACGGAGACCCCCCATGTCCGCACCGCTCTGGCAACCAGGACGCGCCGAACAACACAGCCAGCTGAGCCATTTCTGGCAGCAGGCCAGAGAGATCAGTGGCGAGCCCCTCCCCGATTACCGGGCCTTGCATGGCTGGTCGGTGCAACACCCGGAAACCTTCTGGCGACAGGTCTGGGATCACTGCGGCATCATCGGCGAACCGGGCAGCACCGTGCTCGAACCAGCAGCGCGTTTTCAGGACTGTCGCTGGTTCCCGCAAGCCACCCTGAACTACGCCGAAAACCTGCTACAGCGTAACGACGCTCACCCGGCCCTGGTCAGCGAGCTCGAAGACGGTACCCGTCAGGTGATCAGTTATGCCCAGCTACGGGTTGCCGCAGGCCAGGTGGCCGCGCAACTGCAGGCGGCGGGCATTCAGCCCGGTGACCGGGTGGCGGGCTTCATGCCAAACCGTATCGAAACCGTGGTGGCAGCCCTCGGTGCCGCCTGGATCGGCGCGGTCTGGTCATCGTGCTCCCCGGATTTCGGCGTATCCGGGGTGCTGGACCGGTTTGGCCAGATCGAACCCCGGGTTCTGATTGCCTGTGACGGTTACCACTACAATGGTAAATGGATTGATCTGGAAACCCGCATCCACGAACTGCATAGCGCACTCAGCCCGGAACTGCTGGTGGTGGTGCCCGGCAAAGGCAGCAGCAGCCGGGTGCAGAAGGCGCTGATCTGGCAAGCGTGGCTCGACGCGGCAGCACCCGCCCCGGAATTTCAGCGCTTACCGTTCAACCACCCCCTGTTCATTCTCTACTCGTCCGGCACCACCGGACAGCCCAAGTGCATTGTTCACGGTGCCGGCGGCACCTTGCTGCAGCAAACCAAGGAACTGCAACTGCACGGCGATGTGGGCCGTGATGACACCCTGTTCTATTTCACCACCTGTGGCTGGATGATGTGGAACTGGCTGATCTGCGGCCTGCACACCGGCGCAACGCTGGTGCTATACGATGGCAACCCCGCCTACCCCTCCACCGCACGCCTGTTTGACCTGATCGACAACGAGCGCATTACCCATTTCGGCACCAGCGCAAAATTCATTCAGGCGGTGGAAAAATCCGGGCTGGTCCCCAGAAAATCCCATCAACTCAATGAGCTTCGTACCCTGTTCTCCACCGGCTCGCCGCTGCTGCACGAGAGTTATGATTTCCTCTATCAGCAGGTCAAACCGGATCTGTTGGTCAGTTCGATCTCCGGTGGTACTGACATCATTTCCTGCTTCGCGCTCGGCAACCCGTTGGTTCCCGTCTATCGCGGTGAACTGCAATGCCTGGGGCTGGGGATGGATGTGTGCGTGCTTGATGACAGCGGGCAAGCCCTGAGCGACCGCAAAGGTGAACTGGTGTGCCGCCAGCCCTTCCCTTCCTGCCCGGTGCAGTTCTGGAATGACCCGGATGGAACACGCTTCCACAACGCCTACTTTGCCCGCTTCGACAATCTCTGGGCCCACGGAGACTATGCCCAACGGGTACCACACGATGGCAACGACGGTCTGATTATCCATGGCCGTTCGGATGCGGTGCTTAACCCCGGCGGAGTGCGTATCGGCACCGCAGAAATTTACCGGCAGGTGGAAACCCTCGGTGCCATTCGCGAAGCCATCGTAGTGGGCCAGGAATGGCAAGGCGATGTGCGCGTGGTGTTGTTTGTGGTCCTGGCAGAGAGAGAGTCGCTTACCGACACCCTTCAGCAACAGATTCGTCAAGCCATTCGTGAAGGCGCCAGCCCGCGTCATGTCCCTGCGGTGATCCTCACGGTGCCGGAAATTCCGCGCACCGTCAGCGGCAAGATCGTGGAGCTGGCCGTGCGGGAGGTCATCCACGGCCGCCCTGTAACCAACCGCAATGCACTAGCCAACCCACAGGCACTGGAACACTTCTCCGGCAGGCCAGAGTTGGCCTGACCGCATACACCCCACCGACGCACCGTTCGTTGCCAGGGTCATTGACGGCCATCACGAAACGCGCATGATGGGAGGCATTGTGGTTTTACTGTGACACGGCAATGAATAACAACAATAGATTGTTCACACTTTTCTTGCTGCTTCTGGCCTTTCCCCTCGCCCTGCAGGCTCAGGTGGTGACCCTCACCGGCAAGGACTTTCCCCAGCTGCTTGGCAAGCAGAACGGCCTGTACTCGTTCTTTGCCATGAAAGAAGGACGCCTCGCCCCCGTTCCTCACCAGTGGGTGGAATGGTCAGAACAGGGGTATCCGTTCTTTGAGGAAGACGGCAGCACTGACCGAATTGGTGACCCCAGGCGCATCGACGCCGAAGACCGTCTACTGCTACGTTTTGAAGATGGTGGCCCCTCCCTGTCTGGGCAGACCACCGAAAGCGTCGTTGCCCAACTTGCCGTCACCCATGGCGACCAGACCCGTCTTTTCTATCTGGTCAAAAATGCCTATCTGCAGAACACCGATCGATACATCCAGTTTGATCCGTCCACCATGACGATCAAGAGCACGGATTTCGCTCTGACCATGGCAGACAACAACCTGTTCAAATGGAACAACTTCTATTTTCGCGGCTTCGAGGGGGAAAACGGCCAGCGACAAAGTATTCTCGACACGCTGAAACTGCGTTTAAGTGCCGGCGTCTTTGGCGAGAACAACCGCGTCACCCTGAACAACAATAATCTGGATCCCAAGGTCAAACAGATCATCAATGGCCCACTGGCGTCAATGGTGTATGCGTCCACCTCGGTGAAGGTCGCACGGGTACCCGTGCTGAAGATACACAACTATTTTTTGATCATGCCACAGCAAGTGGAAATCCATAGCCGCTTTACTCTGCCCGGCATTGCTGACACGGTACTGGAGCGCCCTGCCCTGGATATTTCCCTGGATGGCAACGGGCTCTACGACAGCAAGCTGGTCACCAGTTGGACCGGTAACCATGTAGCGATCACCGATGGGACACTGTCGGAATCCGAAAAAACCATGCTGACCATGCCACTGGCCGGCGACAACTGGATCTGGTTTGGTACCGGTCGTGGCTTCGATCTGCTGGCACAGCTGGCGTTTGTGAAAGGCTTCAACACTCCTGTCAGGCTGCTTTATCAGGACGACGCAAATCTTGTCAACGAGCCCGAGCGCTTCCCCGGGCAGCTTCCCAACGTAGGCTTTTCACTGACCGATATTCCCTTCGGGCAAGAATTCTATTTCGTCACCCGCTTGTTCTACAGCAAGGACAGCAACGGCCTTCCACCCGGTAAATACGCCCAACAGACCATCACGGCTACCAGCGCCTCCCTGCAAATGCAGTAGAGCCTTCCTTCTCTGCCCTACCAGGCACTGGGTGCCTGGCTGGGCTGAACGTCTGATGACCATTTCGGACAACAGAATTCATGAGGTAACACCAACAGCTGTTCTTCACAGGCCGCAGTGGAAATACCCAGTTTAGAGTTGCGGTTAACTTCCCTGAGTAAGGCGCTGATAGATCAGGTCTTTAAGATGCAGACGATTCTGTTTGAGGCGCTCCATTTCCTGATCGGAAAGCGGGCTTTCACGCATTTCCAGGCCCCGGATCTGCTTGTCGAGTTTGTCATGCTCATGTACCCGCGAAAGAAAGTCCGGGTCGGTTTTCGATAGGGCATCAATACGGTCGTGAAAGTCGGGAAATTCGTGGTGGATGCTATGATTTTCGCCCAACATGAACCTTTCTCCTTTGTGACATTCCGTCATTGCGAATACCGACACTACGCCACTATCCGCATACTTTTCAGGCAGCCCTGCCAAATCACCACAATGACTGATTAGATTCAATCCTGCCTGCCCTTACCATCAAATGTTCGAGGGTACTACGTTGTCACCTAAGGTGGGTGGTAGTCCAGTGACCGCAGAGGGAGGCGTGCATCATGGCTTTACCGTATCTGTTGACTCGTGAACATCTTCAGACCGGCCTTGAGCAGGCGGCAGATACTTGCTCACAACCTGATGCCGGGTTATTCGGTCCAGGCTCAGTTATCTGGCAACTACTGCGCGAGAACCTCACGACCCTGGCACAAGGGCGGACCTTGATACTGGCCCTGGCCCACAGCAGGCTCTCGCAACTCCTGCCCACCCACCATGATGTCATTCAACGTATTCAACACACTCAGGTGTTTTTGCTGAAGGTGGTTTTCGGCAATCTGGATCAGGCGCTGGTGACATTGAACAGCCAGCGGGCTCGAAACAAGACACTGTTTCAAGTGGATGACAGCGATACTCTGGTTTATATGCTGAGCGCCTGGATTGACTCCTGTATGACGGTTCACCAGAGCGTCATTGAACCGATCAACAGTGCCCTGCAGGAGCGACTCTTTGAAGAAGCAATGCTGCTTGCCCAGGTCATGGGGGTACCCGAGCAGGCCCTTCCCGCAGACTGGCATCGCTGGCGCCGCTGGTGGCAGCACAGACTGGCCAGGCCCGTCTCTCTCTCGCCTCGGCGACAACAGGTTATGGATGCACTACTACGGGAGCAGGGCTATCCGGGCAGAACCCCCTATGGCGCGTATTACCCCCACGCGGCGTATCAATTGCCCGGGCACTGGCAGCAGGCCTGCCAACTGCCACAACGCAATCTGGACCGACACCGGCAGCACCAACGCCAGCTTCAGCGGCTGATGGACATTACCCGCAATCTGCCGGAACGGTTGCGCTACCAGCCCGCTTTCCAGGAAGCACAACAACGGCTGCGTGGCCGGGCCCGGGCGGATCTGGCAACGCGTTTGCTGAATCGGTGGTGGACCGGCGAAAGTGAGCTGGTCAGCAGTGGCTGGTCCATCCCGAAAGTGGACCGACTCACCAGCGCCAGCTATTGAGGCTCAAGGGAAAGCATCAGGGGTGAAGATCAATGGGCAGAGCCCTCACGGGCACTCCCGGCGGGATCGCGTTATTTGAAACCCCGGTTTTCCTTGATCATCTCGTAGGCCTTACTGATCTCGGCGGTTTTTTCCGTGGCCATGCGGATCATTTCTTCCGGTACACCTCGGGCGGCCATCTTGTCCGGATGGTGCTGGCTCATCAATTTACGGTAGGCCTTTTTGATCTCGGGATTAGACGCCGATTCATCGACCCCCAGCACCTGATAGGCCTGAGCGAGCGATGGCCGCGACGGCCCCTGGCCATATTGTTGCCCGCCTTGAGCACCCGGCCGGGCACCGGAGAATTGTGCCTGTGCCAACAGCATGTTCAGGATCTGACGGAACTGCTGAGGCGGCACGCCCAACCCCTCTGCCACCCGTAGCAAGACCGCCTCCTCTTCCTCGTGCAAGGTGCCGTCAGCAAGGGCAATTTGCAGCAGCACTTCCAGCAAGACCAAAATCAGTTGCTTGCGAAACCGGACCGCATGGGCAAATTGTGCAACCGTGTCCTGCAAGGGGAAATCGGCTTCCTTGCCACGGTTAAACAACGCAATGGCTTGCTTGCGCTGTTCCTCGTCAAGCTGCATGCGGTCCATCACGGCACGAGCCTGGGTAATTTCATCCTCGCTCACTCTGCCGTCGGCCTTGGCAAGATGCCCCATGATCGAAAACACGGTATCGAACAGGGCTTTTTGCACCGCTTGCTGCTCACCCGGTCCATACGGGCGGAAAGGGTTAAAGGTCCGGACCTGTTCGGCCCCCTTATCGAGCATATGCCCAATCAGCAGACCAATCCCCAGACCGATGGGGCCACCCACCAGCATGCCCAGCAGACCGAGAATAATCTTGCCGCCCCAATTGAATTGCATGGTTAATCCGTTACTTCAGTGAATGAAACCAGCCAAGACTGCTGCTGGTATCCGTTTGTGGCCGGTATTCGGCACTGACCCACCCCTGGTAATCCAGGCTGTCGATATGCGCAAACACCTGTTCGAAATGGATTTCTCCCGTACCGGGTTCATGACGCCCCGGATTATCCGCAAACTGGATATGTCCTATATGGGGACAAAGTCGGGAAAGGGAACGGCAAAGATCACCTTCCATGATCTGCATATGATAGATGTCATACTGCAAACGAATGTTGTCTCGCCCGGCCGCTTCGATCGCCGCCACCGCGGTGGCAGACCGGTCCAGCAAAAATCCGGGCATGTCCACCCGACTATTGATGGCTTCGACCATCAGGGTTCGCCCGTCTGCGGCCAGCAGGTCCGCCGCAAAACGCAGATTATCAACCAGGGTATCGAAGGCGATCTCCAGCGCAAGCGAGTCCGGACGCAGCCCCGCCAGACAATTGATCTGTTGGCAGTCTAATCCGCGGGCATACTCCAGCGCCTGAAAAACCCCTTCACGAAACTCCTCCACCCGATCGGGCAGGCAGGCGATGCCTCGCTCACCTTGCTCCCAGTCCCCCGGTGGCAGGTTAAACAACACCTGGCTCAGACCATGATCGGCCAACCTTGCCTGCAGTTCAGCAATGTCCCAAGGGTACGGAAACAGGTATTCCACACCGCCGAAACCCGCCTCGGCCGCAGCCTGAAAGCGATCCAGAAACGGCAGCTCGGTATACAGCATGCTCAGGTTGGCAGCGAAACGGGGCATCAGGAATCCTTGTCGGCGGCGGGTTCAACCAGTCGGACGCCATTGAGACGCTCCAGTTCCAGCAACAGGCCACTGTGGTCCACTTCACCGTGCCCACTGGCCAACAGCGCGCGGTATTCCTCGAATACACGCTGACTCAGAGGCAAGCTCAATCCTTCGGCACGGGCTTCATCCAGGATCATGCGAAGATCCTTGAGCTGGATACGGGCGGGAGCCCCAGGCTCAAAGTTACGCTGCAGCATCCGCTCGCCGTGTTGCTCGAGAATCTTGCTGCCCGCAAATCCGCCCATCAATGCCTCTCGCACCTTGTCGGGTCTGGCACCGCCTTTTGCAGCCAACAGCAGGGCTTCGGACACCGCCCCAATGGTAATCCCGACAATGGCCTGATTGGCCAGTTTGGCGAGCTGGCCACTGCCCACCGGACCAATGTGGGTCACCTTTCCCATGGGGTGAAAGATGTCAGCGGCCTGTACGAACGCCTCATCCGCGCCCCCCACCATGATGGAAAGGGTACCCGCTTCTGCACCGCGGGTGCCCCCGGACACCGGTGCATCCAGATACTGGCCACCCTGCTCTTCCACCCGTGCCGCATGCCGTCGAGCCGTACCCGGCTCCACCGAACTCATATCGACCACCAGCGCTCCCTGACGCAGGCCGGCAATGGCGCCACTGTGATACAGCACCTGATCGACTACTGAACCATTCTCCAGCATGGTGATAATCACATCAGCGTCAGCCACGGCGTCGGCGGGGCTGTCTGCCACCCGCGCGCGTTCCTGAAACGGTTGCGCTTTATCACGGCTGCGGTTCCAGATCGTCATGGGGAAACCGGCAGCCAGAAGCCGGGAGACCATGGGCGTCCCCATCAGGCCGATTCCGAGAAAACTGATATGCGGTAGTGTCATAGGGTAAAGGCGTCTGAATGTCGCACACGACGTTGTAAGACAGGGTGGGACTCACCCGCAAGAGACAGGATTATTGCTGATCAAGGCCACGGTGAAAACTCGGACATCTGTGCGCACCTCTGTGCGACAGCCATAAAAAGGGCTCCTTATGGAGCCCTTATACGCCGTCAGCCTGTCGCGCGGCTTCTCCACCACAGCACAAGCGCCAGCAGGATGGCGACGGCCTGGGCCGCCACCCCTTGCACCGTCGGATAAATGCCCAACCATTCTATGGTGGGCACACCCAGATAGAAGGCGCTGATCAAGCCCGCTTCCTGAAGGGCTGCAATCCCGTTGCCCAGCAGAATCACCGACAGCACCAGCAGCACAATACTGGTCACCCGGAAGAACAGGCTCAGCGGCAACTTCATGCCGATGCGGAAGAACAGCAGGCAGACCACGGCCAACGCCACGACGGCAGCCGCAATACCGTAGAAAAGGTAGGGCTGCGTGACAGACGTCACCTGGCTCCAAAGCGCCTGGTAAAACAGGATCGTCTCGAAAATTTCCCGGTACACAGAAATAAACGAGACAAACGCCAGTACCCAGACCGTGCCGCTACCCAGCGCCGAGTCCACCTTGTTGCGGATATAGCCCAGCCATTTCTGGCTATGACTGTTGCTGTGCATCCAGAAACCGACATAGAACAGGATAAAGGCGGCCACGACACCCGCCAGCCCTTCCGTCAGTTCACGCGAGGCACCGCTGAAAGTAATCAACGTATTGGCCACGTACCAGGTCACACCCCCGGCCACCAGGGCCAGTATCCAACCCAGATGAATATAACGGGTCGCCCGTACGGCATTGGCCTTACGGGTAAAGGTGAGCAGGGCTGCCACCACCAGCAAGGCTTCCAGCCCTTCCCGGAACAGGATAAAGAAACTGGCCGACAGGGTCGCCGCCGGACTCAACCCATCGCCGGACAAGGCCTCAGCCGCTTGCGCCAGTCCTTGCTGGGCAGCGGACACTTTTTCACTAACCTCACTGGCATCACGCTCGCGGTCAATGGCTTCACGTACGGCCATAAACTGGCCTTCTGCACGTCGCATCAGAGCAGCATCGACCGCCGCCAGCTGCTGCTCAATCATTTCAAAGCCATCCAGATAAGCGGACAGGGCTGCGGCTTTGGCAGCAGCCTGATCCCCCGCCGTATAAGCCTTGTCTGCCGCGGCAAGCTTGTCATGGCTCAGGGCGATAAAGCGGTTCTTGTTGAACAACGCAGACGGCTCGCTGCGCAAATAACCCAGCGCGGCATAGGCTTTCTCGCCCTGCGCCTTGAGCACATCCTCCGGCGCCTGCGCCACCAGGGTGTCCAGATTCAGCGACGCCTTCATCCCCGGCACGTTGTTGAACGCCGCACGCCCCTCAGAAGCCACCGACTCAGTCACCGCCTTGCTGCCCACGTAAAACGCCAGCGCCCAACGATCGTCGTCGCCAAGCGCGTCGCCGTAGGCCGCCATACCGGTCCCTTCCACCCCCTGGGTGATGGTGGTGTGCAGACCCAGCAACGAGCGGCCGTTATAACGGGCGACCTCGGTGAAGTCCGTGGGGGCAGGCTCAAGGGCGGCACCCGCAGGGCCATCGCCCTTGCCCTGCGCCCCATGACAGGCCGCGCAGTGCGTCTGATACAGTGTTGCCGCGCGGGCGAGGTCCGGCGCGGCTTTAGGGGATACGGGGATACCGTAGACCGACACCAGGGTGCCACGGATAGATTGCGCCAGCGCCTTGATCTGCGGCTCAGCAGCCTTGTCCGTCACCGCCTGCTGCAGAGCATCCGCCTGCTGCTGAAGCGCGGCTTTGCCATCAGCCTCCGCAAGCGTCGCCACCCCCTCTGCCAGCAGCTCGGTGAACTCCGCCATTTCGGCATATTCTTCTTCGCTGACCACCTGGCCATCGACAACGGCATTGATGTAATCGGCCCCAACGTACTCGACCAGCTGGACAAGCGCGGTCTGGTTTGAGGCAAAGGCAGGGAGTGACAGTGACACTAAAGCGGCCAGGACGAGAAAAAGGCGCCCCGGGGAGTGTGTATGGGTCATATTGAACCTGATTCACAGTTAGAAAGGCGAGTCATTATCATTAAAGCACCCGCCCGCATCAAGACGCGCCTGCGGGGCATCAACCCACCGTAAACGCCAGCACCTTGCTGATGTGAGCCTGGGGCCAGCCACTTTCTGCCTGCCAGGTATTGAAGGCCGCCTGAGCCGCCCGCTGATCTCGCTGACTGGCCGGCGCCTTATCGAGAATGTTATGGGCTTTCAGCACCGCCACCACATCGTCGGTGGGGTACCAGGTATCCCGCCCGACCATGCGCAGAAAGGCCGCTCCGGAATTGCCGCCCAGTTGCTTGCCGCGTTTTTTGAGCAACTGCCACATACCAACCGTGTCATCCGTGGGCCAGACCGCCAACCACTCCCCTACGCTGCCGTATTCCTGGGCCAGATCGATGACGAACTGGGCATTGTGGCGGATCGCTTTCATCTTGCCCCAGTGCCGGATCAACCGCGTATCCTGCATGCGCTCGTCCAGCATGGGGTCGGGCATAAGCACCAGTTTTTCGGGGTCAAACCCAAAAAAGGCCTCTTCAAATGCGGGCCATTTATTATCGACCAGAGAATGTTTGAGCCCGGCGCGGAACACCCGTCGGGTCATGGCAGACAAATACCAGGCGTCATCACGGCTACGCAGAGTGGCCTGATCAGCTACCTCAGGGAGCTGGCTTTGCACCGCCTTCAGGCTGCCTTTACGGTTAACGGCCAGGGCCAGCAAATCCTTGAATGGGGTCACGCTCTTCTCCGTATTTCGTTTTGGTGCTTGGCGAAGCGACATTGTAGAATTGATCCCTTGCGCAACAGAACCCTGGGCGCTTCTTATTTCACGGCCGACCAACGCCGACACAGACAAACAGGACCGGCATGACCATCGACAGTTATCACGTCAACAAATCCGACAAGCTCAAAGGCGTATGTTATGACATCCGCGGCCCGGTGCTGCGTGAAGCGCATCGACTTGAAGACGAAGGGCACCGTGTGATCAAACTGAACATCGGCAACCCTGCCCCGTTCGGTTTCGAAGCCCCCGAAGAGCTGCTTCAGGACGTGATCAGCAACCTGCCCGAGTCCACTGGCTACTGCCATTCCAAAGGCCTGTTCCCGGCGCGCAAAGCCGTCATGCAATACACCCAGACCAAGGGCATCGAAGGGGTTACCGTTGATGATGTGATCATCGGCAATGGGGTCTCCGAACTGATCGTCATGGCCATGCAGGCACTCCTGAACAGCGGTGACGAGGTTCTGCTGCCCGCCCCTGACTACCCACTGTGGACGGCCTCTGTCCGCCTGTCCGGTGGCACCCCTGTGCACTACCTGTGCGACGAGCAACAGGACTGGCAACCGTCTCTGGAAGATATTCGTGCCAAGGTAAACAAGAACACCAAGGCTCTGGTCATCATCAACCCCAACAACCCGACCGGGGCCAACTACGAGCCGGCCATGCTGCAGGAACTGCTGCAGATAGCCCGCGAAAACAACCTGATCGTGTTCGCCGACGAGATCTACGACAAGATCCTGTACGACGGTGAAGAACACACCTCCATTGCTTCCATGGCCGATGACCTGCTGTTCATCACCTTCAATGGGTTGTCCAAGAATTACCGTGCTGCGGGCTTTCGTGCCGGCTGGATGGTCATTTCCGGCGCCAAACACCGCGCCGAAAGCTATATCGAAGGCCTGGATATGCTGGCCAGCATGCGGCTGTGTGCCAACGTCCCCAGCCAGCACGCCATCCAGACGGCCCTTGGGGGTTACCAGAGCATCAATGATTTGGTGCTGCCCACCGGCAGACTCGGTCGCCAGCGGGATCTGGCCTGGGACATGCTTGAATCCATTCCCGGGGTCAGCTGCGTTAAACCCAAATCCGCCCTGTACCTGTTCCCGAAACTGGACCCGAAAGTCTTCCCGTTCCAGGACGATGAAGCCTTCGCACTGGATCTGCTTCGCGAAGAGAAAGTGCTGATCGTGCAAGGCACCGCCTTCAACTGGCCGGATCCCGATCACTTCCGCGTGGTATTCCTGCCACGAGTGGATGATCTCGAAGATTCCATCGGGCGCATTGCCCGGTATCTGGATCGGGTGCGAAAAAAATAGCGTTTATCGCTGTTAACTATTCACTGTTAACTGTTAGCTGCCTTTATGTCTCATCTGCACATCGACGATTTCAGCCATGATGTGGCCCGCATACTGATGCAGGCCTACATGACCTTCCCTCGCCCCGGCGCGCTGTATGTGGAAGATGTCATCGGCCCGACGGAAGTCGATGATGTGGGCCTGCACAGCGCCCGGCATATGGCCTGCCTTGGAGCGATGCTGTGGCTGGCGGAGGAAGGTTACCTGCGCTATCAAGCCACCATCTTTGAAGAGGGGCTTGAGCAGGCGGTGTTGACCAACAAGGCTTTTGTGCTGCTCACCGCGCTGAGTGAGCTGCGTTTTGACTCTACCGACCCGCAACTGCCTGCCACCGTGCAGCATGAGCGCGCCACCCTGGCCGAACAATTCCTGCGGGCAATACGCAGCCAGGATTCAGTGCGCACCACTGCGGTCGTTCGTTACCTGCTGTCAAGACAACCAAGCCCGGTACAGGCAGAAGAATTCAGTGATCTGATACCCAACTTACCGGCCGACGCACCCTCCCTGCTTTAGCACGAATCGCGAAGATTGCTATAGCCAGCTTGCTTCGAAACTGGGTATTTCACCGTGCTTGACCTTCGCCCAACGCAGATCAGGCTTGATCCAGCTCCACCGGCCGACGATAGCGATAATGCAAGGTTTTCAGTGCCGGCTCTTCGGCTTCGTCGAATCCTGCCGTGCCGGGTAGCCGTGCAATGCGCTCAGCGCCAGGCAGATTCTCTGCAACGCAGTTCTCCAACCAGGCATAATCGAGCCAGGGCGCATTCACACACGCCAGAATCTCGGCATCATGGGCCAGCAATTTGTGCAGCTTACGAAGGACTTTCGGATAGTCCTTCTCCACCATGAAGCTACCCTTCTGGGCGCTGGGCGGGTCGATCACGATAATGTCGTAGCGGCCCAGGCTGTGAAGCTTTTTCCAGCTACGGAAGATGTTGTGTGGCAGGTAATGCACTCTGGCATCCTGGAACCCATTGAGCGCGTGGTTCTGCTTGCCCAGCGTCAGAGCCGCATCTGAGAGGTCGATATTGACCACCGACTCGGCCCCACCCGCCAAGGCCGCCACAGAGAAACTGCAGGTAAAGCTAAACAGGTTCAGTACTTTCTTGCCTTCTGCCCGCCCCCGAATCCAGCGACGCCCTTCAGCCATGTCGGCGAAAAAACCCAGATTCTGACCTCGCTGAAAATCCAGCTTGTAGCGCAGGCCATCTTCTTCTGCCACTGGCAGCTCGGGCAATTCACCACAGACGAGCTCGTTGTCGGCCTTGCCATCGTAGCGGTGCTGTATCACAACGGATGTGCACGCCAGAGAGACCATCACCGTTCGCAGCATATCTCGCAGTTCGCCAAGAACCGTCTCGTCCTGCTCCCGAAACACGGTAGCCACCAGCACCGGGGCAAAGCAATCCACCGTCAGCCATTCCAGTTCTGGTACGGTTTTCCCACGGCCATGGAAATAACGGATTTTCGGCTGGGACGATGGAACCAGATATGAAACAAGCAGGTCAGAGAGAGAGACAGGCATTGGGGGTCATTTCAGTCACATAAACAGGGGGTGCGAAGTATCGCATACCTTGTATCAGGACGCCCCGCCCCCATTGATAGTTTTACCCCTACATTGACGGAGAACCACGACGATGATGCGCATTGCGCTTTATCTGCTGACCAACCTGGCGGTGATCGTAGTCGCCAGCATTACCCTGAGCCTGCTCGGGGTGAACACGTATTTCGCGCAGAGCGGCGGTGGGCTGGACCTGGGCAGTTTGCTGATTTTCAGTGCCGTGTTCGGTTTCGCCGGCTCCCTGATTTCGCTGTTTATCTCCAAGCCCATGGCCAAATGGTCTGCACGGGTCAAGATCATCGAGCAGCCCGACAACCAGGCAGAGCGCTGGTTACTGGATACCGTGAAGGAGCTGTCTGACAAGGCCGGAATCAAAATGCCGG
Organism: Alcanivorax sp. P2S70; assembly: GCF_000475295.1. NCBI lineage: Bacteria > Pseudomonadati > Pseudomonadota > Gammaproteobacteria > Oceanospirillales > Alcanivoracaceae > Alcanivorax > Alcanivorax sp. P2S70. The sequence goes on along the minus strand of NZ_AXBZ01000007.1, from coordinate 168,340 downwards.
AGGTTGGCATCTTCCCTGCCCAGCAATCCAATGCCTTTGCCACCGGCTGGAACCGCAATGACGCCCTGGTGGCGGTATCCCAGGGGCTGATGCACCGTTTCCGCCCCGAAGAAGTCCGTGCCGTACTGGCGCACGAGATTGGGCACGTGGCCAACGGCGACATGGTTACCCTGAGTCTGATCCAGGGGGTGGTCAACACCTTCGTGATCTTTGCCGCCCGTGTGGTCGGGTCGGTCGTGGACAGCTTCCTTCGCCGCGATGATGGCTCCGGCGGGCTGGGCTTCGGTTACTACATCGTAGTGTTCATCGCGGAAATTATCTTTGGTATTGCTGCCAGCGCCATTGTCATGTGGTTCTCCCGTTTCCGAGAGTACCGCGCCGATGAGGCGGGTGCTGAACTGGCGGACCGAAACAGCATGATCGCTGCGCTTCAGCGACTGAAAGCCGAATCCGAGGTGCCAAACCAGATGCCCGACACCCTGGTGGCCTTCGGCATCAATTCCGGATTCAAGCAGGGCCTGAAGGCCATGTTTTCGTCCCACCCACCGCTGGACGACCGGATTCGCGCGCTGCAGAAGCTGTGAACAATGAATAGTTAACAGCGACGCAACCCAGGCGTGCTGTTCACTCAAACAATGAGGCCGCGCCCATAGTCTGGATGCGGCCTCTTTCGTTTAAACACAGTCCAATTCAAGACCGTGCCACTGTTCACTATTCACTGCCCCCATCCGCCGCTACCCGATACAAGATCTGATCTTCATAACCCGTGGTAACAGGCCACAACCCGCACAATGCCCGATCCAGTAACGGATCGCCGGTATCCACCACAAGCGGGCGCCCTTCCAGGGTTTGTAATTTTGTACGTGTGGCCAGAATCTGGATATTGTCCTTGCCAAGACGGCGAATCAGCGCCGGGCTGAACTGCTGGTTTCCTCGCCCAAACAAGTGCCCCTGCCCCCCAATGACGGTAATGACCGCTTTGGCTGGCTGATCACCAATGAGTGCGAGCAACTCACTGGCACTTGCATCCGACCTGACGACTTCATGATTGTAAACGACATCCACACCCAGCAGCGTGTTCTCCAGCCCCAACTGCTCCATAACGACCGCCACTGTGGACCCGGACCCCATCAGATACCAGGTATCAGCCTCGAGTGAATCAGCCACCCACGCGGCAGCCTCGGTGACCACCAGGTCCTCGACCTCACGCCCTCCACATTTGACCTGCTGCAGATAACGCGCTTCCGCCGGCACCTGTAATTCCCCATAGTGACGGGCACGTACGACCCCGTCCCGGAAAGCGACTTCATCAATATCCCGCACTTCTGCGGGCTGCAACGCCACCAGCTCCCCGGCAGCCAGTTTCGCCAACAGCGCGCCGGCGGCTTCAGGATTGATAGCGTAGACCGCAGAATGCATCTTGCACCCTGCTGGCACACCCAGCACCGGTAGTCGCGTACCCAGGGCATCCACAAGATCCCTTGCTGTGCCGTCACCGCCTGCGAACAGGATCAGTTCTGCGCCTGCCTTCTCAAGGGCCGTTGCCGCATGACAGGTATCCTCGGGGGAACTGGGCATGATCGATTGGCCCACCACCTCACAGGCAACACCCGCTATCTGACAACTGCTTTCCCCCATATCCCCGGCCCAGGTCAGGACGCGAAGTTCGCCTACCTCTTTCAAGGCGCTCAACGCCCGCGCCATGCGCGCCGGCGCCTGGGCAATGGCACCGCGACGCAGCGCTTCCTCTCTGGTCGCTATGCCATCACTCCCTTTCAGCGCCACACTGCCACCCAGTCCGGCATAAGGGTTCACCAGTACTCCCAGACAAAGACCATGCTCAGCTTTCATAAAAGGGTCATATCCCGATACAAAAATGACGTTGCCGGCAGCAGGCTGCCACGTATACATTTTAAGAGATTACGCACCAGGGGATTCGCCATGAACTTGCAACAGCCACACCCTGAAAGCACCTTTAATGGCGCCGCAATCATTGATGATAACGACTGTGAAGTGCCCATCACCGAGGCCATGATCCAGCAGGCTTGCAAACGCCTGGAGCACCTCGGCCATTACCCTGCCGATGATAACCTCAAGCGGTTACAAACAAGCGGGACAAGATAGGCTGCCATTGCGGATCTACCGCGCCGCGAGGCTGCCAGTGATGCAATTCGTGCCGCAACGGATAGTCTTTGCGTAAACGATCGAAGGCTGCCGCGGGATCCGCCTGTTCAAGGCTATCCCCCAGGCGCCGGTGATCTTCGCGCAGGTCGTAGGCAGCCTGAAGCAGAGATAGTAAGTCGTCCTCGCTGCTCACTGGCAGGTCCATAAAAGGCTTTGACAGCACGTTGGCTCGCGCCGCAGGTGCTACCTGCAACCAGTCACAAAGGGCCCCATGAAGCATCTCGGTGCCCTTGAGCTTACCTTCCACGCTGTAACCCGCGATATGCGGTGATCCGTACTGCACTTGTCGATACAGTGCCTCGGGCACAACAGGCTCACTTTCCCAGACATCCAGAATCGTCATGGGACCTTTGCCCTGCTCAAGCAAAGCAAGCAATGCCTGATTATCAACAACGGCACCACGACATGTGTTGATCAACATCTGGTTGTTGCGCATGGCCCTCAGCCGTTTGCTATCCAGCAAATGTACCGTCGCGTCTTCACCCGCTTCTGTAAGGGGGACATGCAACGTGACGACATCACACTCCAGCACCTCGTCGATCGTACCAAGCCCAGCCACACCTTTTCTTGCCAACAGAGGGTCGCAAACCCGTATCGTCATACCCAGTGCGCGAAGCCAGTCGACCACTCGCCCGCCAACATTGCCCATTCCCACAATCCCGGCACTCAGACCCACAGGGCTGCACTGGCGTTTCTTGCACAGTAATAGCACCGATTGGAGCACATACTCTGCTACCGCCCTGGCGTTACAGCCCGGAGCATGGGCAAACATAATGCCTTGAGATGCCAGCCACGCCTGATCAATATGGTCTGTGCCTATCGTGGCTGACCCCACAAAACGCACCCGGGTATCAGATAACAGGGCCTGATCAACACGAGTAACAGATCGAACCAGCAAGACATCCGCATCCACCAGTTGCTCTCGCCGCAGCCGCCTCCCCTCGTGTTGTTCGACACGCCCAAGCGCCTCAAAGGGCTCAAGCCCGGGCATATTGGCATCTGCAATGATCTTCATTGTTTCCCCAAAGCGTCCGTCCCTCTCAAAAGTGCATTGGCATGACGGTCGCGAAACAGTTTGAACTTGGCAAGGACACCTGGACAGGCCTTTGCCCCTCTCGCAGTGAACGACGAAACTCACGAAGAGATAATGGCAACCAGGTAACATCGTAGCGCCGCTGCGCCGCAGCATGATAACAGTCCGTGGCAAACAGCGCCGGCTGCGCACTTTTCGCAACCCGGCTCCTGTGATGCCGAGAACCCCTGTTTCAGTGCCAGCTCCAGCCTGATTAACCATTCTCGGCGCAGCCAGAGGCACCAGGACGATACCCAGCAATTCACCCTGGATATCGAATTTTAAGCTCATTTAGAACCAATATCGCCACATTTAGTCAGGTTTTCGCATCCCCGAGCCCCTCCAGCTTGACAATAGAAGCCAGCAAATATTGCTTGAAGGCCAATAATGACCGACGTTCGTCCTTGATTTAAGCCATTCTTCTGATTACAACTATCGGTATAGCTGCCGAAGAAATCCCGGCTAATAACAACAAATGAAGCGATAGCTATCCCATGAAAGCATTCCTGCCTTTTTGCGGCGCCCTGGTTCTGGGTCTGTCTTCCTTTGCCGTGGCCAATAATGACGAGGGTCTTTCCGAGCAAATCCGCCAGCTCAAAAATGAAGCGCTGGACCTCAATCGGGACCTGACACTACTGGAAAGGGAGCTGGTTTACGCGTCTCCGCAAACCAATATTTTTGTTTCGGTGGATGTGGGCACCCCTATCCGACTGGTCGATATCAATCTCACCATTGATGGTGACCATGTGGGTTACCACTTTTACACGGATCAGGAATTTGAGGCCCTGACTAAAGGCGGCATCCAGCGCCTCTACACCGGCAATCTGGCCAGTGGTCGTCATGTACTGGAAGCCACCATCACCGGCTACGACCCACTCGGCAAGGACTACCAGAAAACCACCAGCTATACCTTCACCAAGGGCGCCGGTCGCAAGATGGTCGAAATGCAGGTGGTGGACGACCTCAACAAGCAGCAACACAAATTTGAATTCCGTGAGTGGAATCAGCAATGATCCCTCGATTTTTGCGTCCCTGCTTGCTGGCTGTTTGCGTTGCTGCCGGCGCCTCGTCTTCCCACGCTGCCAAGGTCGAATTCTTTGACGACATCGACATGGGTCCCATTCCGCTTGGCGTAGAAGAGCATCGCTACCTGGCTTTCGGTGAAGTCATGTTTGATTTCTATCGGCATGCCAACTTTGACGCCATCAACAAGTTGTTGGTCAATCAGCACCAGGAACTGTTCAACGAAGACACCGATTACGCAGAATTGCTACTGGGCGATCTGTACGTGACGTACGGCCTGCCGGGCAACGCCGAAATCATTTTCAACCGTTTGCTCAAGAAAGACATTCTCAGCCGGACCCGCGCTCAGACCTGGCTTCACAAGGCGGCACTCCACTACCGCGAAGGCAATCTTGATGAAGCTGCCATGATCCTTGATGGGGACAACATCAAGGGACTGGAAGCTGCTGACGAAGCCCGCCGCCGACTCATGCTCGCCAACATCCTGATGGCTGAACAGGATTTCATTGGCGCCATGGACTACCTGAACACCGTCCCCGTCGATACGGATGAGGGCCGCTACGCCACTTATAACATGGGCGTCGCGATGATTCGTGCCGGTCATGGTGACGACGGATTGAAGCTACTCAAATCACTCCTCAATGCTGGCGGTAATTCGGATCAGGCGCTGGCCTTGCGTGATCGGGCAGCACTGGCAGCGGGATTGACAGAGATCCGCAACGGCAATCTGGAGAGTGCCCGCAGCGATCTGCGCAAGGTTCGCAGTGATGGCCCCTTCTCTGAAGATGCCTTGCTTGCGCTGGGATTGGCGAATTACCGAGCTGGTGACATAAAAAAGGCGCTCCCGCTGTGGCTAGAGGCGGTGCGAAGAAACAGCAACCACCCCTCCGTGCAAGAGGCCCTGATGCTTGCCCCAAGAGCGTATGAAGAACTTGGCGGCATGCCTCAGGCGCTGGCGGGCTATCAGTACGCGGCCAGCCAGTATCGTGAATCCATGAAAGACATCCAGCGAGCCATCAATCGCATTCAGGAAAGTGGCTGGGCCGAAAATTTGTTGCCTGAAGATGTCAACGAAATGGGCTTTCTGCCGGCCAATAGCGACGACATGGCTGCTGGTGGAGAGTTGTCGTATCTATACAAACTGTTTTCCAGCAACGCGTTCTCTCAACGCTTTGAACATTATCGGCAAATCCACCAGATCAAGAACATGGTCGAGCACTGGCAACGGTCGCTTCCCGCCATGCAGGAAAGCTACGCGATTCAGCAGAGCAGCCTCAACAAATACCTGCCTCACGTCCGCCAGTCTGTTTCTGAACAGATTCGCCGGCAGGAACGACTTTCCGTAGCGACAGACCAACTGGCCAGCGACATTCCCAACTATGTCGACATGAGTGAGCCACAGCATGTTGCCACCCCTGAACAGGCGATCATGTGGAGCAAAGTTGATGGGCTGGCCCGTCAATTCGGGACCATTTCCGGCTCCAGCCACCAAAATGCCCTGCGTCTGCGCCGGGTACGAGGCCTTTTATTGTGGGATATTGCCCACCAGTCGGTAGAACAAAGGGAAAAACAGATTCAAGATGCTGCCACACTCCAAGACCAGAATCAGGTACTTGCAGAGCGCGTCGCTGCCGTCAAACAGCAAATACGGGATGCCACCCTGCGTACCCGTGACGATCTGGGCGCACGCCTGGCGTCACAAAACCAACGGATCGAACGGATCCGTGTAGAAACGATAAAAACGCTCGAGGCACTGGAAAAAAGCATGCAGAACGATGCCCTGAAGTTACTGCAATCCAACCAGAAAAAGCTGGCTGACCAATTAGCCGAAGCGCATCTGTCCATTGCTCGCATCCAGGATACATCTGTCTCTGGCGACAAGAATCAGAGGACTTCATCGTGAACCGTTTTCGTCTGCACGGTCTCGCAGCTGCCATCATCACCCTATCCGGCTGTGCCAGCGCGCCTACAAGCGGCACTCTTGAACAGCAGGCACAGTTCGGCGGAACCACTCTGGGTGATTTGGAAAGCACAGATATCATTATCGAAGAGCAGCAACTCGATAATGCTACCACGCAGGATGCGCTGGACAGCTATCGGCAGGCAGCTGAACTTTTTGACGACCCTGAGCGCCGCGCCAAAACCCTGAGGCGAATGGCTGACCTGGCTCTTTCATCAGCCACGGAGCAGGATCTCCATGCTGCAGAAGAAGAAAATGCTCGCCTAGAACAACAGATAGACCAGATGGTGTATGACAACACCATGGCACAGGTAAACACAACCCAGGACACCGAACGAAAACTGGCCTTGCTTGACGTTGCCGGCAGCATGGCCCCATCGGTTCCTGACGAAAATGTCGATTACAGCACAGCCATCTCCCTGTACCAGGAACTCTTGAGCAACACCAATGATCCAGAGCAACGGGCCGAAGCTTACTACCTTCTCTCCAAAGCCTATGCAATGGACGGAGATCTGGACCGGGCACGGGAAAGTCTTGATTCTCTGGTAAGCCAATACCCGAACAGCGAGTGGGCACTGGAATCCCAGTTCCGTCGTGGTGAATTACTCTTCTCTGAAGGTGATTTCGAATACGCTGAGAAGGCGTATGCCGATGTTATCCGTCGCGGCAAGAACAACGAATTCTACAACCAGGCTCTCTATAAAAACGGCTGGAGCCACTACAAACTTGGCGACTACAAAGACGCACAAAACAGCTTTTTCACCCTGCTGGATAACCTGAATGGTCATGTCGCACTGGACGATGACACCAGTATGGAAGGCAAGCTGTTCAAGGACACCCAGCGAGTCGTCAGCCTGGCCTTCAGCAACCAGGACGGAGCCGAATCGGTACGCAAATGGTTTGCTCGCAACGGCAGCCGGGACTACGAGCCTGAAATCTATCGCACACTGGGTCAGGTATACCTGAATCAGGAGCGTTTCCGCGATGCCGCGGAAACCTTCGATATGTACGTGAATGTCTATCCCGATTCTGAGCTGGCCCCTGAATTTTCCAGCTTGCAGATCGATTCGTACCAAAAGGGGGGGTTCCCCACTCTGGTCCTCCCAGCCAAAGAAAAATACGTTCAGCACTATGGCATCACCAGCGACTACTGGAACCGCCATCCGGACATTCGCGAACAGTATGTTGACTTGCTGAAAGGCCACATTCTCGATCTGGCGCAATACCACCATGTACTGGCACAAAAGGCCGGCAAACCTGATGCCTACCTGGAACCGGCGCAGTGGTACAAACAGTACCTGGAGACTCCGCCCGTCAGCACCAACCAGGGTGACGTGAATCACCGCTATGCCGATGTGCTTTATGCAGCCAACCAGTACCCAGCAGCCATCACCGAGTTTGAACGCACGGCGTACAGCTATCCTGACTATGCCGAATCTGGCAACGCTGCGTTCTCCGCCCTGATCGCCTATCAGCAGATACTGTCCAGTGAGCAGCTTCAGGAAGAAGAAAAAGCGCCATGGCGCCAGCAGAAGATCGCCAGTTCTCAAAAGTTTGGCCAAACCTTCCCTCAGCACCCGGAAGTCCCCAACGTCCTGCAGAACATCGCCGAGGACCAGCTGGCTCTGGGCGATGTTGAAGGCGCCGTCAAAACCGCAGGCATTCTGGTTAGCCGCCAGCCGCCACCTTCCAGTGCTCACCTGATGTATGGCTGGGCCACTATAGCCAACGGCGAGTTTGATCTGGCCAACTACAAGGTATCAGAGCTTGCCTATGGCAAGCTGCTGGCACTGGAACTGACTCCGGAAGACCGAGCCCAATATCGAGAAAAACTGGCGATCAGCATTTATCGTCAGGCGGAACAGGCGCAGCAGGCTGGCAACATGGATCTTGCCGCCGCCACTTTCCTTCGTGTCGGTCAGACTGTCCCTGAAGCCGCAGTGCGAAAGAACGCCGATTTCGATGCTGCCACCGTGTTCATCGCCCAAGGCAAAAGTGCAGATGCGATCCCGGTACTGGAATCGTTCCGTCAACGCTACCCTGGTGACGCGCTGACCGACACCATTCCCGACAAGCTGGCAGTCGCTTATGAGCAGCAGGGTAATTACACCGCCGCCGCAGGTGAGCTGGCACTGATTGCATCGAACTACAAAGCAGAGAATGCTGAACTATCACGCCAGGCACTGTGGAAGGCTGCAGAGATGCAAGACCGCGCCAACCAGCCGGACGCATCCATTGCCCTCTATAAACAGTACCTTCAGGAATGGCCGGAACCCTACGACTTCCGCTCAGAAGCCCAGTTCCGACTGGTTGAGCTGAACCGCAAAACCGGCAACAGCGAGCGGGAAAATTACTGGCTGAGACAACTGATCGCGAGCTATCGCGAGGCCGGCAGCAATGCTTCAGATCGGGTCGCATGGCTCGCCGCTTATGCCAGCTTTACGCTTGCGGAACCAAACTTCCAGAAGTTCAACAACATTAAACTTGAGCAGCCGTTGAAAGCATCGCTTGCTGCCAAGACTGGTGTCATGAAAACCGCCCTGGCAGATTATCAGGCTGTAGCGGACATTGGCGTGGCGGAGTATGCCACTGCCGCCAACTACAAGATCGGTGAAATGTATCGGGTACTGGCCAAGGATCTGATCGAATCTGAACGCCCCAACGGCCTGGATGAACTTGAGCTTGAAGAGTACACCATGCTGTTGGAAGACAAGGCACTACCCTACGAGGATCAGGCCATCGATATTTTGATTGCCAATGCGGATCTGGTCACCGACAAGATCTACGACCAATGGGTGAAGAAAAGTTTTGGCGCCCTCGCCGAACTGATCCCTGGCCGTTATGCGAAGTTTGAACAGGTTGAGGACCATGTGGACATTATTTACTGATCACGGCAAATCACTGCTGACAGCATCAGGGCTGACTGCTGCGCTGTTGCTTTCTGGCTGTGCAACTACCGGCGGTGGTCTGGACGGTGAAACTGCCCAGGGAAATACCAGCAGATATGAAGGCCAAAAAGCCGGTGGTGCCGCTTCGGATAGTGATGCAGTGCATATTCCTCCGGTGCCTCACGATCCTGCCGTGGAAAAAGTCGCTCAGCAAGCCATGGGCGAATATGCACGGGCCCTTCAGACTCGAATGGCGGGTAATGACCAACAGGCGCTGGTGATGTTCCAGTCCCTCGCAGAACGCTACCCACAACTTTCGGGTCCCAGACTGAATGTCGCGCTGATTTACATGCAGAAGGAAGATTGGGAAAAAGCTGACCAGGCCTTCCGTGATTGCCTGACGGTGAATGATGCGAACCCCTACTGCCATAACGGCCTGGGGCTTGCCTTGCGTGAACAGGGAAAGTTTGACGACTCACGAATGCATTATCAGCGAGCGCTGTCCCTGGACCCCAAATACGCCAGGGCACACTTCAATCTCGCCGTACTCGGAGAGCTCTACCTTCAGGATCTGAATCTTGCCCTCACACACTTCCAGGCCTATCAGAATCTGCAAAAGCAACCCGACACCAATGTTGCCAACTGGATTGCGGACCTGAAAAATCGGGCTCCGGACGCCCCTTCCGCTCAACCTGTCGCCGGTAATGGTGCAGGTCAGCACAATGGAGACGTGAACTGATGAAATCAATCATTACAGCTTCTGGTATCCCCAAAGTAGCGGGTTTGGCAGCGCTGTTTGCCGTTGCCAGTTTCAGCACTCTGCCCTCCTATGCTGCCGATGCAAGTGAAAACCAGGGAGCCTCTACCAATGTTATCGGCACCCAGGAAGCACCCACAGTGCTGAACGTCGTGCCGTGGAAAGACCGTGAAGTGAAACTGGAAAAGAAAGATCCCACCTCCAGTTTGCTTAATCGTGTACTGGAACCCCTCGACCAGGAAGTACTGATGCGCGAAATCGAATACCACCAACTCCTGACGCAGGAGCCGGATAATGATGGTCTGTTCCTCGACTAGTCGACACTTCAGCCAAAGTTACCAGATGCAGACAAGCATTTTTTCTGATAAATATTAGCCCTTTGGGGAAGGCGTCAGCACCAACTCTCTGGATACACTGCTGTTCGCCATTTACAACAACACATCCAAGGAACACCGCAGGAGAAGTCCATGCCCACCACTGCCACTGCTGCCGCACAGAATTCTGGCATTATCGAAACCTCCATCCAGTTTATTCAGGATGGTGGCTTTTTCATGTATCCCATCCTGATCGTGCTGGCACTGGGTGTTGCCCTGTCTCTGGAGCGTATCATTTACCTTCAGGCCACCAAGGCCAAGAACCAGAAAACCTGGAAAGACGTTTATCCATTGATTGCCAAAGGTCAGTTCCGTCAGGCGCTGGACGTGGTCAGCAGCAGCAATACCGGTATGGCCAAGGTCATCGGCTATGGCCTGGAGCGCGCCAAAACCGCACGCCGTCATGATGATATCGAGCTGGCCATGGAAGAAGGGCTAATGGAGATCATTCCACGCCTGGAGACCCGCACCCCATATATCGCCACTTTCGCCAACATCGCTACTCTTCTTGGCCTGCTAGGTACCATCCTTGGTCTGATCAGCGCCTTTACCGCCGTCGCCAGTGCCGACCCGGCGCAAAAGGCAGACCTGCTCTCCGCGTCCATTTCCGTTGCCATGAACACCACCGCCTTCGGTCTGATCGCTGCGATCCCGATGCTGCTGGCGTTCGCCTTCATTAACTCCATGACCGGCAAGCTGGTCGACAGCATGGAAATGGCCTCGGTGAAATTCGTTAACGTCTTCCGCCAGGTATCTGCCCAGCAAGAGCGCAAGAACGACGGCCAATAAGCCGAGTTCCTGTATTCGCCAACCTGGTGTAAGGATCTGGTATGCGATTTCGCAGACGACGTTCGCACGACACCGAGGTGGAACTGAACATCACTGCCTTTTTGAACCTGATGGTAGTGCTGATTCCTTTTCTGCTGATCAACGCGGTCTTCGCGCAGGTTTCCATCCTGCAGCTCGACCTGCCCGCGGTGAACGAAAGCAGTACCCCCTCGGAAGACGACGACAAAGACAAGCTGGTACTGGAAGTACTGATTTACGGTGACCGCTATGAAGTGGTAGACCGCAAGAGCAGTGCGGTACTGAAAATCGTGCAAAACAAGGGCGAAGAACATGATGCGTCCGGCCTGCATGACTATCTGGTTCAGCTGAAGAAAAAATTCCCGTCCGAGACGGCCATTACCCTGCTCTGTGAGGATGACACGCCCTACGAGGTGATGATTCACACCATGGATGCAGTGCGGCTATACAACGAAAAAATGAACGGGCAAACCATCAAGAAGGAACTGTTCCCTAGCATCAGCATTGGTTCAGCTCCCGCCGACAAGGCTGGCCAGAAAGGAGGTGACGCGTGAAGAAGTCTGCCCGCGCCCGCCGTATGGCTCGCCATCATGGCAAGCACAAGACGGTCGCAACACTGAACCTGACCTCGTTGATGGATATTTTCACCATCCTGTTGATCTTTTTGCTGGTGAACAATAACAACGCGGCCAAGCTTCCGGACAATCAGGACATCCAGCTCCCGGAGTCCATTGCCCAGGAACTGCCTAGTGAGGTATTGACGATTCAGGTAAGTCCCAACGATGTCATCGTAGAGGGGCAGCGAATCGCTGACACCGAAGCAGTAAAAGCTCAGCAAGAACGCACCGTCAAAACACTGGTTGATGAGCTGAACTTTCGCGCCTCTCAGAGCTTGGGAGCTGGCGCCGACGAAGAACGGGAAGTCATGATTCTGGCTGACCGTGAAGTCCCCTACGCCGTCATCAAGAAGTTGATGCGTAGCTGTATGGAAACCCCCTATACCAAGGTGGCCTTCGCTGTCCTCAAAGTGGCAGAGGAGGAAGATGAATGACGCAGAATAACAAGAACATGCTGCGCATCCTCATTGATGGCACCCTGCCTTGGGACAAACAAGAGGGGGAAAACCGGCGGCTGTACGGCATCGTACTGGTCCTGTTGATTCTGGCCCTGTTCCTGATGATTCTGGTGGAATCTGTCACTATCGAGAAGCCGGATCGTCGCGAGCAGCAGAAGATTCCAGAGCGGCTCGCCCAGTTGGTGATGGAGAAGAAAAAAGAACCACCACCTCCTGAACCTGAGCCCGAACCCGAACCCGAGCCAGAGGAAAAACCGGAAGAACCCGAGCCGGAAGAACCCAAGCCTGAGCCTAAGCCAGAGCCGAAGCCGGAACCCAAACCTGATACCACACCCAAGGAGCGTGATCAGGCCAGGGAAACCGCCCGCGCCAAGCTCGAAGAGGACCTCGGTGACTCCCTCGCCGGCCTGGATGATATTGGCCCTCTGGTTACCACGGGTTCCGACCTCAGAACCGGGGGCGACAGCGAAGCCAAGGCTGAACGCGACTTGATCGGCAAACGTGCCGGCAGTGGCTCTGGGGGCGTTGCCGTGGCCAAAGCCTCGAGCGGTGGTGGCGGTGGCGGCACCTTGTCCTCAGGTACGGTCGGCAGCGGCGCCAAGGTTGACAGCAAGATCGCGCAATCCGGCCAGGTGGCCAGCACTACCCGCAAGGGAAGCGATGGCAAGAGCCGACGTACCCAGGAACAACTGCGCCGGGTATTTGACCGTTATGCGGGCAAATTCAACAGCCAGTACCAGCGCGCCCTACGCAGCAACCCTGCCCTGCAAGGCACCGTGGTACTGCACCTCGTGATTGCGCCGAGTGGTGAAGTTACCGATGTGAAAATAAAATCCAGTCAGCTTAATGACGCGAAATTAGAACGTCGTATTCTGCTGGTCGCCAAAGGCATGGACTTCGGCGCCATGAATGTGGAGGTCTGGAAGGGAGACTACAAGCTCAACTTCTTCCCCAACTGATCCTGCTTTCATGAAAACCAAAACGCCCTGCAATGCAGGGCGTTTTGGTTTGGGTTCAACAACCCGACTGATTCAGCTCAAGGCCGTCAGCGCATCGCGTAACGGTCCAGGAATTGGCACCGGCCTGCCGCTCTCACGGTTTACAAACACGTGAACAACAAAACCGGTGGCCTTTGCCACGCCTTCGTTGCCAAACAGAGCCAATCCATAGCGCACAGAACTGTTGCCCAGTTTGTCCACTTTCAGCCCCACCACCAACGGTTCCGGGTAGGCGGCCGCCTCCAGGTAATCACACCCGGAGCTCACCACGTAAGCGATATGCTCGCCTTGGTGAATATCCAGCCCGCCTTCATCGATCAGATAGCGGTTGATGGTGGAGTCAAAATAGCTGTAATACACCACATTGTTGATGTGTCCATAAATATCGTTATCGCTCCAGCGGGAATCCACCGGACACAGATAGCCATATTCCTCTCGGGCCGGACGTGACTGCTTGTCTGTCATTAATAGACTGCCTTGTAGATAGCGAGGGCATCTGCCTCGGTGACTTCGCGAGGATTATTGACCAGCAAACGTTGCTGCAGCATGGCGTCGGAGGCCAAGGTTTCCAGACTCTCTTCGGTGACCCCGGCATCACGTAGCCGAACCGGCAGCCCGACCGCTGCAATCAACGATTCCAGCGCAGCAATCAGCACCCCTGCCCCGTCTTCATGATCGGCAAATGGCCGATCACTGAGAATTGGCGCCAGCTCTGCATACAGCGGCGCCGCAGTCATGGCGTTGAATTTGAGCACCTCTGGCAACACCAGGGAATTGCTCAAGCCATGGGGAATATGGAAATGCCCACCCAGCGGATAGGCCAGTGCATGCACTGCCGCCACCGGCGCATTGGCAAAGGCCTGCCCGGCCATCATGGCACCCAAAAGGCATGCTTCACGAGCAGGGAGATTGCTGCCATCTTTCACCGCGGTAACCAGATTGGCTCCGAGCAAGCGCAGGGCTTCCCGTGCCAGCATATCGGAATAGGGATTCTTTTTGTGGGCGCTGGTGTAGGCCTCAATGGCATGCACCATGGCATCCACACCGGTGGCAGCGGTCACATGCGGCGGCAGGCCGAGCGTCAGCTCCGCATCCAGTACTGCCAGATCCGGAAGCAGCGAGGGAGCAACCACCCCGGCCTTGGTGGTTTCTCCAGTGGTAACGATGGCCACCGGCGTAACCTCTGAGCCCGTGCCAGCAGTGGTTGGCACCTGAAACAAGGGAAGCCGTGGGCCTGTCGCCAGTCCCACGCCGTAGATGTCTGCCAGCGACTGAGTAGCATCCGGGTGAGCTAACAGGGCCACAAGCTTGGCCACGTCCATGGACGAACCACCGCCAAAGCCGATCACCAGATCGGCGCCATTATCCCGCGCGCAGTCTGTAGCATCCCGCACGATACTATCAGCCGGGTCAGCACTCACCTCATCGTAGATGAACAGCGGCATCCCCGCCCTGGCAAAACTCTCTTCTACCGGGTCTAGCAATGGCGTGCTGCGGATACCGGGATCGGTCACCAGCAGCACGCGGGACGCGCCTTTCTCAGCACACAGTTGTGGCAAACGGCCTGCCGCACCAGCCTCGACAAGAACCCGGTGTGTTGTGGCGAATTCGAAGCCCATCATGACGCATAACTCCCTGAAAGATGGATGCCATATGCTAGCACAGCCCTACGGGGCAAATGTCGCCACCATGGCGGCGGATCACGTCATTTGAGGGAATGGTGACGCTGGTGTCACAGGCATCGCCACCCCCCGTTCGGTTTTGGACATCCGCAAAGAGAATCATCACTGAGATCGCAGAACACACAGCGGTTAAACCGTCTTTTCCTCAATACCCAATGGGGTACGCGCCGCCAGCGACGCTCCTACGGGTTGGTGGAGGGAGAGAAGAGGATCGCGGGTTAGGGGTAGGACGCCGGACAGCCAGCTGCCCCCTAACCCGTGATGAAGCAAAAAAAAAGCGAACCCCACGGTTCGCCTTTTCCAGACAAAACACCAAGACCTGTCAGCCAATAAAATAATTGGCGGCGTTGTCGTTGATCTGGTCACTCACGTATTTCGCCAGAGCCTGAACCGTCCACTGGATTGGTGCACTGATTGACTCCGGAATCAGACTGGAATCGGCCACAAATAGCCCCGGGGTATCATGCAGTTCGCCGGTAGGGGACACCACTGACTGATAGGGGTCTGCCCCCATACGGCAAGTGCCATGGGGGCTAAAGCTATTACTGCGGAAGGTATATAACCCCTTGATCCCGTAATCCACCTCATCCATCTTGGCATCCAGCTCAAACACCGAATTCGCCTCCAGGCTTTGAAAGGTCGGTAAGAAAACTTTTTCCGCCCCCCCGGAAAAGAAAATCCGGGCCGCCAATGCGGCTGAAGCCTTCATGTTTTCGAACTCTTCGCGGCTGGGGTTCCAGTGAATGGTCTTGTCACCGGTGTAAGGGTCACCGTCCCATTGCACGTACCCCTGCCCCAAATCCCGGCTAAAGGCATTCACGCCAGCGTAGTACTTGTAGTCTTTCATGAACTCCATGTGCGCTTTACCCGCCTTCATATCTCCCTGTGCCAACAGGGATTCAGGCTCGGCAAGACCGGAAAAAATGGTATAGCCATCAGTGTGGGTAAATTCATCGACCTGCACCCCTACCAGAGCACCACGGAAACCATAAAGGGGTTCCTTGAACTTGCCCAGCACCTGGGTAAAGGGTTGAATCGCCAGGTTACGGCCCAGCTGGCCACTACGGTCCTTGACCTGACTACGCTGCAAAATCAAAGGGGTATGAATAGCACCGGCTGCGAGCACGACCATGTCGGCATCGACATTCATGGTCGCCACTTCCGCACCACTATCAGGATCCGTAATGCGAGCCTCCACGCCACGGGCGCGACCATCCAGCATCCGTACCCGCACCACTTCGGTATCCGAGAAAATTCTGGCGCCGTAGGCTGCCGCCCAGGGCAGATGAGTCACCAGGGAGCTCATCTTCCGGTCCGAAGGACAGCCAGCGAGGCAATGTCCTGTCAGCGCACATTGTTTGACATTGCGCTGGGCAGGCTTCCAGGAAAACTGCATTTTCTCGCAGCCCTGAATCACCTTGTGGGCGCAGGCATTGATTTCATGAGCTTCGTTGGTATGAATCTGTAACTGATCCGCTACGGTATCAAGATAGGGTCGAAAATTTTTGGCAGACAGGTTTTCAAGCCCGTATTTCTCCGCCCAACCATCCAGAACCTTATCACCCGGTTCTTCCATCACGCAGGCGCCAATCACGGTGGAACCACCGACACAGGCACCCTGTACAAAAATGATATCTGCAGTGGTGTTTACCTGACCGACCTGATCCTGGTAGATCTTGGTCATGGTGTCGCCAAGGTGCTCGGTAAACTGGGAGCTGGGATAGTAACGGCCTGACTCCAGCACCAACACATCCCGACCGGCCTTGGCCATTTCATAAGCCACTGTCGCCCCAGCCGCGCCGGACCCCACAACCACCACATCGGTTTTCAGGGTGAACTGTTTACCAAGGCTGGCATCCAGTGCCACATCTTTTGCCTGGGTAACCGGCACACCATCCCTAGGAACGCGTACAAAAGCCATAAATCCCCCTCTCAGGCTCGCGGCAAGGGCGCATTGCCCAATCGACGAACACCCCACATCTCGGTTACCGGGCCGTGATACTCCAGGCCAGGCCAAGTGCGCTCATCACGCCAGTAGTTCAACGCCACCAGCGCCTTGAGGGTGGTCATCAAGCCACGCTCAAAGAAGGTGCCTTCCTGCATTGCATCGACGTATGCCAGGGCTTTTTCGTCCGACAGAGAAGTGAATTTGCTGAACTTGAAGCTGACCATGGGCCGATTGTTGAACACCCAGATGCCAAGCCCCATCAGGTCCCGGGTCTGCTTGGGTAGACGTTGGGCCATCATGTCGATGTTTTCGACCGTGGGAACCACCGTCGTGCTGGAAGGCAGCCCATAGCTTTCCGCGGGAAGCATGACTTCCGTGAGGCGGGTAATTACCTCGACTTCATCCGGAGTCAGGCTATGGTACTGGAGGGTCTCAGGCGCCTCTCGGCGACCGAACAGGCTGGAACAGCCGCTGGACAAGGCCGCACCGGCAAGCACCGAAGTGCGCAGAAAACCACGACGGCTTAGTGGCTCGAGACCGGCCAGGTAGCCGGGCATACGCGCACGGTTATTGTTCTTCATCAACACCCTCTCCTGGGCAGGCCATCATCCGGGCCCTTGTTGTTATTGGTGGAGCGGTAACAGATTCAGAGTCTATAACAAACCGTAACAAACGCCAAAGCCCGCAATGACGCTACCGCCAACGCGGCAGGTCATTTGGGTCCGGCCTTGAGGAATCAGGCCATATGGCGGGCAATCCGGGTAGCCAGGGCGTATACCGTTATCTGGGGATTGACGATGATCGAGGTCGGCAGCAGGCTGGCATCGGCCACATAGAGCCCTCTCACGTCATGGGTCTCACCGTTGGCCTTGACCACGCTCTGCTCAGGGTCTGCCCCCATCCGACAGGTCCCCTGCGGGTGGTAACTCACCATTCTCAGGTGCTGTGGCAGGTTTTCGAGCCCGCCCACTTCCCTGTCGATATCGCCCTCATTACGAATCACACGTTTGTCGCTGGCCGGCACATAGACTTCCGTGGCGCCGGATGCCAGATGCAGGCGCGCCGCGGCCTTGATAGCACGCTGCATGGACGGAAAGTCCATGTCACTGAGCTGGTAATCAATTTTCTTTTTCTCGCCATCCCATTCGATACGGCCAACATTGTGATCATGAATCAGGGTAACCAAGCCGGCCAGATATTTGGCATTGGCCATGTAATCCATGAATGGCGCCCCACTGCCCGGCTCGGCCAGCATCGACATTTCCACCAGCCCGAAACCACCATCCTCCAGGACAAAGCCCCCCTTGTCAGGGTGCTCAAACTCATCCACATAGACCCCGAGCAAGGCCCCACGCCAGGGGTGGACAGGTTCTGGATAACGGGCAGCGACCAGCAAGGACGGGTGGCAGGCAAAATTTCGTCCCACCATGTCTGAACGGTTGGCCAGCCCGCTCTTGAGCAGCAGGATCGGTGACTGCACAGCCCCCGCCGCCAGTACCACGCGAGGTGCCGTCACCCGCAGGGTGGCAGCCTGACTGCCATCATGACGGGTAATGACCGCCTCCACTCCCGTCGCCTCGCCGCCTTCCGCCAGAATGCGTTCGACCCGGGTATCGGCATAGATCTTCGCACCATGGGCAACCGCCCACGGGAGATAGGTGACCAGCATCGATTGCTTGCGCTCTGTCTTGCAGCCAGACAGGCAATGCCCCGTCAGGCCACACTCGCGAATATTGCGTTTCAACGGTTTGACCGACCAGCCAAGCTTGTTCGCGCCGGCACGGATCAACCAGCCATGGCGGGCTATCTCGTGGGGGCCGTTGTCGTGCACCGACAGATTCTTCTCGACCTCATCGAAATAAGGCGCCAGTTCGTCCCGCGTCAGCTCATCGAGCCCGAAGTCCCGCTGCCAGTCCTCCAGGATGAAATCCGGGGTGCGAAAGCATACGCAACCATTCACCACCGTAGAGCCGCCCACACAGGCACCCTGCAGCACCAACAGGTCACCGCTGCTGTTGGTCTGACCACCATGGTCTTGATAAAGGGTTTCCAGGCTGTTGGTGAATTTTTCAGTAAAGTCCTGTGAGGGCACGTAGGGGCCTGCTTCCAGCACGATGACCTTCTTGCCTTTACGTGCCAGCTCATAGGCGGCCACCGCCCCTCCGGCGCCCGAGCCCACCACCACCACATCGGCCTGTAACTCAAGATGCGATTCCGTCACGTCGCTGGCTTCGTGGACCTTCAGGCCCGAGGCCTGCCACTTCACTTCACTCATGCGTTATCCCCCTCAGACAGCGTTGAGGCCATGTTGGGTGACTCAGGCATAGGCGCATTGCCCAGATAAGGCAGCCCCCAGCGGTCACTGACCGGACCATCGAACTCAACCGGCGCCCAAGTGGCCTCCTCCTGCCAGTAGGCGCTGTAGACCAGCTGTTTGATGACCGTCGCCAGAGTTCGCTGAATGACACTGCCCTCCCCCCAACGGTCGAAAAATTCACAGGCCTGAGCGTCGTCAAGATCCACAAAACGACAGCCATGACTGAACACTGCCGCGTTATCGAAAAGTCCCAGGCCGGTGCCCAGTTCCTTGCGGGTTACAGGATCAAGATAGCTGAGGGTCTGTTGAACGTTCTGCACTACCGGTACCTTGTCGCTGTGAACAAGGGCGGTGCCAGTCACCGGCAGCAAGGCCTGGCGAGCACGTTCGAACAGATGAAATTCGGCAGCGGACAAGCCGGTGGCCCACGGGGGGACTGGCTGGTCGTCCAGGGGAGAACGGCGCAGTAGCGCAAAGCCACCCGCCGCCACAGCAGCCACACCTGCAACCCCGAAAAGACCGAGTTTCAGAAAACGGCGGCGGGCCATTCCCTGCTGCCAGACGGCAGAAATTCGGCGTGACTGAAGGTGACTGTTCATGGCATTTCCCGAGCTGACAGCATTCCGGCCAAGCTAAAGAAAAGCCCACTTGAATACAATATGTTTACCTGACACTGCGAGTTGACCGCACAGCACAACATTCGCACAGAGCGTGTCTACTGCTGTGGATCAGTCCCCTTCCACAGGGACCCGATCCCCTACGGCGACAGGGTCCTGGTGGATAATCACATCAGCATTCGGAAACGCACTGACGATATCGTCCTGTATCTGGCAAACCAGCGTATGGGCCTGCCTCAGGGTCAGGGTTTCATCCAGGTCAACGTGCAGCTGAATAAAACTGGTTCGACCGGACTGCCGGGTACGCAAGTCGTGAAATCCCAATGCCTGCGGATGAGAGGACACAATGGCAGCAATCCGGGTACGGACATCATCGGGCATTTCCCGATCCAGCAATAACTGGCACGCATCCCAGGCGATACGCCATGCGCTGAACAGGATAAAAATCGCGATTACAAGCCCAACCGATCCGTCCAGCCACAACCAGCCAAGCTGGCTCAGGGCCAGCACCGCAATGATCCCCACATTGACCGCCAGGTCTGACAGATAGTGCAGCGAATCTGCCTCAATCGCCGTAGAGCCCGTCTCGCGGACCACATATTTCTGGATCAGCAGAAGCCCGAATGTCAGCACGATGGAGAACACCATCACCGCAATGCCAACGCCGCTCTGTTCTATCGGAGAGGGTTCGAGGAGCTTCAGTACTGATTGATGGATCAGAAACAGCGACGATGCCGCAATAAACAGCGCTTGCCCCAGCCCGGCAAGCGCTTCCGCCTTACCATGACCGAAACGGTGTTCGTTATCCGCAGGCACCAGGGAATAGCGGATCGCAAAGAAATTGATCAAGGACGCCAGCGAGTCCATGACAGAGTCCACCAGTGAGGCCAGCAGACTTACCGAACCTGTCAACAACCAGGCCACCGTTTTCGCAGCAATCAACATCAGTGCGGTCAGCACCGAGGCAGCCGCGGCCATATGCAACAAGCGGTGCTCGCGGGGAGTATCCTTGGCCATTTCCTTGGACTCGGGTCGGGTTATTGTTTTGGAAGATACTGCATGGGATCCACCGGCTTGCCGTCCTTGCGGATTTCGAAATGCAGCTGGGTACGGAAAGTCCCACTGGAGCCCATGGTCGCCACCTGCTGTCCCGCTTTTACCGTATCGCCTTCCTTCACCAGCATCTTGTCGTTGTGTGCATAGGCACTCAACCAGCGCTCACTGTGTTTGATAATCAGCAGATTGCCATAACCGGTCAGGCCACTGCCCCGGTAAACAACACGCCCATCGGCGGCGGCAACCACCGGACTGTTATGGCGTCCTGAAATGGCAATGCCCTTTCGACCGGAGCTGGCATTGGAAAACCGCTCAACGACACTGCCGCTGGCAGGCCAGCGCCAGGTAACCGGGCCAGCCACTGGTGTACCTGAAGATGGCGCCGGGGAAGCCGTCGATGACGGTTTCGGGGCGGGTTTGACCGCCGGAGAAGGCTTGGCAGCCGGTGCGGGCTTGCTGGCTGATGACGGTTTGCTCGACGTCACCGGGGCCGTGGCTGACGATGACGCCAGCGCCAATGAAATACGCTGCCCCGGATAAATGGTATAGGGCGCCGGGATGCGGTTGGCCTTGGCCAGCTCCCGATAATCCCAACCATAGCGCCAGGCAATGGAATACAGGGTCTCACCTTCACGCACATGGTGAGTCCCGGAAGTGACCTTGCGCTGCCTGGCATCCTGCCCATAGATATCGACCACAGGCGCAAAATTCTTCGCGCTGCAGCCGCTCATCAGGACCAGAAACAGGATTGCCGCAATACCACGCATCAGTTCGGGAAGATGTCCTCTATTGCCGACGGGAATCCGCATTGTGCAGCGGTGCCAGCCGGTGCAGTAATGCAACCAGAATGATCGCGATCACTGCGGTACACAACGATAACAGCAGCCGGGCGTCTTCACCGGTCGCTGCCGCATAACCCGCCGGGCTGAACCACTGGTCGTTCAATCCGCTGGCATCCGCGACCCGCCACGGCCACAGCTTTACCAGGGAGCCAGCCATAAAACCCGCCAATAACGCCATCACGGTGTCATGGAAGCGCTGCAGAGTCCATTTGAGCACATGGACAAAACTCAACAAGCCCAGACCACACCCGACAAGGAACGCAGCCAGCAACGCCCACTGCCCATTCTTTACAGCTTCAAGGACCGGCTGGTACATGCCCAGTAAAAGAAGGATAAAACTGCCCGAAATGCCGGGCAGAATCATGGCGCAGATCGCTAACATACCGCTCAAGAAGAACACGGTAGCGCCAGCACCATCGGCCGATACCCCCGGTGCAAGCGCAATCAGCACCGCAATGGCCGTGCCGGCACAAAAGGCCGCAATCTGCACAGGGCCACGTTGCGTTAGCGGGTACAGCACCAGGAAGATACTGGCAACGATCAACCCGCTGAAAAACGCCCATACAGGAACAGGGTGTGCTTCAAGCAACCAGGTAATGACCCGTGCCAACAAGGCAATGCTGGTAAAAATGCCGGCCAGCAGCGTCAGCAAAAACGTGAAATTACCCTGCTGCCAGGCTGCCACGAAGCCTTCCCGTCGCCACACACCCAACAGACGTGGGGTGATTCCCCCCAGGGTATTGATCAGCTCTTCGTAGATGCCAGTGATCAGCGCCAGCGTGCCACCGGATACGCCGGGCACCACATCCGCGGCCCCCATGGCCATGCCACGAAAGAAAATACCGGGTCGAATCATCACTGTCCTCTTACATAACGCGGCATGCTGCAGCGGCTTAACACTGCTTTTTATTGTCAAACGGCTTTGACCTCAACGAGGCGATTTGGTTGAAAGTTCAAAGTTGAAATGCGCATAACACCAATCGTGTTCTGGAACGTCTTATCCGCGCTTCACGGATTCGGACGTTGAGTTAACCTGGCAGGTCACGACAAGCAAACTCGCGCTTTTCAATTTTTAACTTTCAACTCATCTCATCACACCACGCTGGAAGGGGACAAAGCGCACCGCATCCAGTGACTGGCGATGAAACTCGTCGCCGTCACGATCCACGACCGTCAGAATCTGCTTGCGATCGTCCCCGACCGGCATGACCAAACGACCGCCGTCGGCCAGTTGATCGAGTAACTCCCGGGGGATATCGGCCCGTGCACAGGCCGCCAGAATGCCATCAAACGGGGCCTCGCTTTTCCAGCCGAAGCCCCCATCGGCGTGCTTAAGCTGTACCTTGGCAAGCCCCAGTCGCAACAAGCGCTTGCGTGCCTGATCCTGTAAGGGTCGGATACGCTCAACGGAATAAAGTTCATCACAATACGGTGCCAGAACCGCAGTTTGATAACCGCAACCGGTACCGATTTCGAGAATTTTGCGACGTCGATCACCGGCCATCAACAACTCGGTCATCCGTGCGACGACCCAGGGCTGGGAAATGGTTTGCCCGTGGCCAATGGGCAGGGCGGTATCGTCATAAGCCTGATGTGCCAGGGCTTCTTCGATAAAAAGATGGCGGGGTGTATTGCGAATGGTATCCAGAATTCGCTCATCCTGAATACCGGCATCCCGAAGCCGCTGCACCAGACGATCCCGGGTCCGTGCAGAGGTCATACCGATGCCGCTAAGTTGGATATCCATGCTGTACTTCGTTTCTATGCAGTCGGATCCTGTGAGCGGATCAACTCTGCCATGACTGTCGTAGCAAAAGCGCCTGTGGGTAGCACAAAGGCCAACTCCAGGCAGTCTTCCCCTTCCCTTTCCTGCCGCCAGGACCATTGCAAATCCCGTACCGGCAACCGTGTCGCCCGGCGTGCTTCCTCCACGCCTTCGCGACACAACCCCTCAATCACCGACTCGAAGGGCGCTAACACCTGCTGTTCAAGATCGCGACAAGGGCCAGATGATGCCATGCCCGGCACGCCCGGCAAAGGGGCGGTGGGATGCACCTCTGCCTCGGCAACACGGCGCCCCGCATCACTGTCCTCGTCGGCACGGAACAGTCCCCGGCTACCTTCCGGTTGCAACAGATCCCCTTCTAGCACCTGATTCCACACGCCACGTGTCACCCGCTCAGCGAGCACCCGGTTAAACAGGTCACTGCGAACCGCAGACAGCCAAAGGCCGCGCAAGGACTTCTTGCGTGGCGCTTCTCCGCCACTCAGCCATTCACTGCCACGTACCAGATTGCCCGCCCCACGGCCGAAGCGCTGCTCGCCAAAGTAATTAGGGACCCCTGCCGCCATGATGGCCTGCAGCCGCTGCTCAACGGCCGCCCGTTCCCCCGAGAATCTCGTGGCCCTGATCACGAAAGCGTTGGCCCGATGGGTGCCCCGGTTGAGCTTGCGGCGATGCCGGGCGGAATCACACAAACGCAGCCCCTCTGGCCAGCTGAAGGCCGGGTCTGCCTTGCCAGGAAGATGCAGGCTGAACCACTGGCGGGTAATCGCATGCTTGTCCTTCAAGCCACTGTAGCCCACCGACAGGCGATGGACGCCTGCGGATTTCGCCAACCACATGGCCACATCTTCCGTATTCCAGCCGGTTTTCTCGATATGCAGCCACAGGTGCTCGCCGTCACCCTCCGGCTGGACATGCATGACCTCAAAGACCTGAAAATCTGCCGGGATTGCCTTCAGCGTAGCCTCGGCAACAGGGCCGCCATGGGCACAGGGGAGGCTCACCGGGACTCGATCAGCACCGCCGCCTGTACGGCGATGCCTTCCTTGCGACCGGTGAAGCCCAGCTTTTCGGTGGTGGTTGCCTTTACGGAAACCTGATCGATAGTGCAGTCGAGAATGTCAGCAATGCGCTGGCGCATGGGGGTAATGTGCGGCGCCAGCTTCGGGGCCTGGCAGATGATGGTCAGGTCGGCATTACCGAGCTGCCAGCCTGCCTTGAGGAGGTCCGCATAGATCGCCTTTAGCAGCGTGGCCGAATCGGCACCTTTCCATTGCGGATCCGTATCGGGGAAGTAGTGACCAATATCCCCCAGGGCCAATGCCCCCAACAAGGCATCAGCAAGGGCGTGGAGAGCCACATCCCCATCCGAATGGGCTTTCAGCCCCTGATTATGAGGGATGGCAAGCCCGCACAGCATGACATGGTCACCCGGCTCAAAGGCATGAACATCAAAACCCTGACCTATTCGCAATGCCACTACTGTTCTCCGGTTTCAAACTGACGGGCAAGATAGAACCGGGCAAGCGGCAAATCTTCGGGCACGGTGATCTTGATATTGTCACTCTGCCCCGCCACCAGTCGCGGCCGGCCGCCCTGTCGCTCGATGGCTGAGGCCTCATCCGTGACCCCGTCCAGGTCAGCGCTCAAGGCCTCATAAAGCCGGGCAGCAGGAAACAGCTGTGGAGTCAGCGCTCGCCAGATCCGCTCGCGATCCACGGTAGAATCAATGTGCAGGTCCTCTCCAGACTGCTTGATGGTATCCACCACCGGCAAGGCCAGAATCGCCCCCTGTTCGTCACATTGCTCCATCAGCGCCTGAATATCGGAAAGGCGCACCAGGGGACGGGCCATGTCATGCACCAGTACCCAAGCCTCTTCGCCCCCATCCATTAGCGCCTGAGCCACCCCGTTCCGCACCGACTCGGCACGGGTCTTACCCCCTGCAACGGTTGAAACCCGACGGTGAGAGGCGACCGGCAAGGTCGGCCACCAGGGGTCCTGGGAGGACACCGAGACGATGACGCTGTCGATGGGAGAAAACGACAACAAACGCCCCAGGGTATGCTCGGCAAGTGTCTTGCCGGCCAACGTAAGGTACTGCTTGGGAATGCCCGCCTTCATGCGCTCGCCCACGCCTGCAGCGGGCACGACGGCATAGACAGGGCCACGGATAACAGGATTCACTCGCTGCCCCGAGGTTGTTCAAGAATCAGGAAAAAGGTTTCACCGTCGCGGATCATACCCAGATCCTTGCGGGCGATTTCTTCCACCGCTTCCGTGCCTTGCTTGAGATCGTTGACGTCGGCGGCCATCAGGCGGTTTCGTTCTACCAACTTGGCATTGGCCCGTTTCAGGGTGGCGACATCCTTCTCCAGCATGGCCACATGGCGGAGACTGCCCTCACCAAACCACAGCCGCGCCTGCAACCCCAAAAACACCAGGGCCAGCAACGCCAGAGCCACCTGCCGCGCGGGAGACAGTTTGAATGCCTCCCGCTTGCTGGTGCCGCTGGTCTGTGCGTTGCTGGCCCGGGTGCCTGGCATGGTCAGTTAACCGAGGAACTTGAACTCTTTACGGCCATGATAGGCAACACGGCCCAGTTCCTGCTCGATGCGGATCAGGCGGTTGTACTTGGCCACACGATCGGAACGGCACAGGGAACCAGTCTTGATCTGACCAGCGGCAGTCGCCACCGCCAGGTCGGCAATAGTGCTGTCTGCGGTTTCACCACTACGGTGGGAAATCACGGCGGTATAACCCGCATCCTTGGCCATCTTGATGGCTTCCAGAGTCTCGGTCAGAGAGCCGATCTGGTTGAACTTGATCAGGATGGAGTTGGCCACCCCTTCATCGATGCCCTTCTTGAGGATCTTGGTGTTGGTCACAAACAGATCATCACCAACCAGCTGCACCTTGTTGCCCAGCTTCTCGGTCAGGATCTTCCAACCTTCCCAGTCCGACTCGTCCATACCGTCTTCGATAGAGATGATCGGGTAACGGTCACACAGTTCGGCCAGGTAATCCGCAAACTCCGCAGAGGTCATGCTGCGGCCTTCGCCGGCCAGCACGTATTTGCCGTCCTTGTAGAATTCGCTGGAGGCGCAGTCCAGAGCCAGGGTAACGTCTTCACCCGCCTTGTAGCCCGCGATCTCGATGGCTTCCATGATGGCTTCCAGCGCCGCTTCGTTGCTGGGCAGGTCGGGGGCAAAGCCGCCTTCATCGCCAACGGCGGTGTTCAGACCACGCTTCTTCAGTACCCCTTTCAGGGCATGGAAGATTTCTGCGCCGTAACGGATCGCTTCTGCCACCGTGGAGGCACCTACCGGCTGCACCATGAATTCCTGGATATCCACGTTGTTGTCGGCGTGCTCACCACCGTTGATGATGTTCATCATCGGTACCGGCAAGGAATATTCGTTGTCATCATCCTGCAGGTCGGAAATGTACTCGTACAACGGCTTGCCCTGATCCGCTGCCGCGGCCTTGGCCACTGCCAGAGAAACGGCCAGAATAGCGTTGGCGCCCAGCTTGCCTTTGTTCTCGGTGCCATCGGCATCGATCATGGCCTGGTCAATACCTTTCTGGTCAGACGCTTCCTTGCCGATCAGCAGCTCGCGAATGTCGGAATTCACATTGCCAACTGCCTTGGTAACCCCCTTGCCCAGATAACGACTCTTGTCGCCATCACGCAGCTCCAGCGCTTCTCGGGAGCCGGTAGAGGCACCGCTGGGAGCACAGGCACTGCCGCTGGCACCAGACTCAAGGATTACATCGGCTTCAATGGTCGGGTTGCCGCGGGAATCGAGGATTTCGCGGGCTTTGATGTCAACGATCTTGGACATGACAGACAGTCTCTCTTAACTCAGTTGTTTTCAAAGGCAGGCAGTGCCTTGACGGTATTATCCAGGGTTTGCATCTGTGCCAGGAATGGCTCCAGGCGGTCCAGTCGCAGGGCGCAAGGGCCATCGCATTTAGCGTTATCCGGGTCAGGGTGCGCTTCGAGGAACAAGCCTGCAATGCCCTGGCTGATCCCGGCACGACCCAGCTCGGCTACCTGGGCACGCCGACCATCCGCACTGTCAGCACGACCACCCGGTTTTTGCAACGCGTGAGTCACATCGAAAAAGACCGGGTAATTGAACTGCTTCATGATGCCGAAGCCCAGCATGTCAACCACAAGGTTGTTATATCCAAAGCTGGAACCGCGCTCACACAAGATCAGCTGGTCGTTCCCGGCATCTTCACACTTGTGGAGGATATGCCCCATCTCGTGGGGGGCCAGAAACTGCGGTTTCTTGATATTGATGATGGCATTGGTTTTCGCCATGGCCACTACCAGATCTGTTTGCCGTGCCAGAAAAGCTGGCAGCTGGATAATGTCGGCCACTTCCGCCACCGGTGCTGCCTGATAGGGCTCATGCACGTCGGTGATGACCGGGCAGTTGAAGGTCTTTTTCACTTCCTCAAAGATCTTCAACCCTTCTTCCATACCGGGGCCACGGTAGGAACTCAGCGAAGAGCGGTTAGCCTTGTCAAAACTGGCCTTGAATACCCACGCAATCCCCAGCTTGCTGGTGACTTCGGCGTAAGCTTCTGCCACCTGCATAGCCAGATCACGGGATTCCAGCACATTCATGCCACCAAACAGTGCCATGGGTTTATGGTTGGCAAATTCCAGTCCGCCGAGGCGAATAGTTTTCTGATCCGTCACAGGACACGACTCCTTGTGCGCGACTTAATTAGCGGCCTTTTGCGACAAAGCCGCCGCCACATACCCCTTGAACAAACCATGGCCATCACGCGGGGTGGAAGTGAATTCAGGGTGGAACTGACACGCCACAAACCACGGGTGATCCGCCACTTCGATAACTTCTACCAACTCACCGTCGTGAGAACGGCCTACGATCTGCAGTCCTGCCGCCTCCAGCTGCGGCAGATAGTTGTTATTCACCTCATAACGGTGGCGATGGCGCTCGACGATTTCTGTCGTGCCATAACAATTTGCTGCCCGGCTTCCTGCTTCAAGAATACATTCCTGCCCACCCAGACGCATGGTGCCGCCCAGATCAGAGTCGGCAGAGCGCTGTACCTTGTGACCATCTTCTGTGGTCCACTCGGTGATCAGGCCAACCACCGGGTCCGGTGTAGCCGGGTTCAGCTCGGAAGAATGCGCCTTTTCAATACCCGCCACATGACGAGCGTATTCGATGACAGCCAATTGCATGCCAAGACAGATTCCCAGATACGGCACCTTGTTCTCGCGAGCATACCGAATCGCGGCAATCTTGCCCTCCGTACCCCGGTCACCGAAACCGCCGGGCACCAGAATGGCATCCAGGCTATCCAGAACACCGGTGCCGTCACGTTCAATATCCTCTGCATCCAGATACAGGATATTGACCTTGGCACGGTTGCTGATGCCGGCATGGGTCAGAGCCTCGTTGAGAGACTTGTAGGCATCCACCAGCTCGATGTACTTGCCCACCATGCCGATGGTGACTTCCTGTTCGGGATTGAGCTGGGCTTCAACCACACGGTCCCACTCGCCCAGATCCGGCTCAGGAAGATCCAGACCAAACTTGTCCACCACAATCGCATCCAGGCCTTGCTCGTGCATGCCACGGGGGACCTGATAGATGGTCTTGCAGTCTGGAGAGGAGATCACCGCCCGCGCTTCCACATTGGTGAACAGGGCGATCTTCTCACGGGCGCTCTGCGGGATCGGGTCGTCGGCACGACACACCAGAATGTCTGGCTGCAGGCCAATGGAGCGCAGCTCTTTCACTGAGTGCTGGGTGGGTTTGGTCTTGATCTCCCCGGCAGTGGCGATGTACGGCACCAGGGTAAGATGCACCAGCAAGGAATGGCTCGAACCCAGCTCGACACGCATCTGACGTGCCGCCTCCAGGAAAGGCAGGGATTCAATATCCCCGGCGGTGCCACCGATTTCCACGATGGCCACATCGGCATCCCCTGCCCCTTCACGAATCTTGAGCTTGATCTCGTCAGTGATGTGGGGGATCACCTGCACGGTGGCCCCCAGGTATTCGCCGCGGCGTTCCTTATCCAGAACATCCTGATAGACACGCCCCGTGGTGAAACTGTTACGACGGCTCAGGCGAGTCCGGATAAAACGCTCGTAGTGCCCCAGATCCAGGTCGGTTTCAGCACCGTCCTCGGTCACGAACACCTCACCATGCTGATAGGGGCTCATCGTGCCCGGATCCACATTGATGTAGGGATCCATTTTGATCAGGGTGACGTTAAGACCGCGAGCTTCCAGGAGGGTGGCCAGGGACGCAGAGGTGATCCCCTTGCCCAGAGATGACACCACGCCGCCTGTGACAAAGATGAAACGAGACATGCACTCACCAGTGAATAGTGGGTTGGTAACGCCTTCAGCAAGTGTGTACTGGCCCAATAAAAAAAACACCCTGCACGTTCAGCAACGGGCAAGGGCTTTTCTTGGTACGGATTGGCCAGCGACGCAAATGGTGAATGAACACCTGAAAATTCAGGGGCTTGCGCTACATCAGGACGGGAGAAAATATTAACAGAACCGCCCTGCCGCCTCAATCAGGAATCTGCATTACAGAACAATAAATCCTCCCGCCGAGAGTGCCAGCCCGAAACACTGGCCACAGCGAGGTCAGCCACAACACCGCAGCACCTCGACGAACGGCGTATCCACCAAGGCCCCAAAGGCAGGATGCCGCGCCAGCCGGGCACGGCTCGAGCGAGGACTGCTAATACCACACAGGAAACGGGCCAGCTGGCGAGCAGAGAGCAGCGCCTCATGCCCTTCGGCCTGCAGCGTCCTTACCAGGCTGGCATCTGGCTGTCCGACAAGCCGCTTGGGGAGCATCACTGCCTGCCCCTGACACCCGCTACATTGTCCACAGGGCGCCGCCAAGGCCTCACCAAAGTAACGAACCAGGGATTGCTGGTAACACCCGGAACCGCAGACCCACTGACAAACCCGGTGTAGCCGTTGAATATCCCGCTCTTCCCGCGATACAAATTGACTATTCATGCGGGCAATCAGTGAATCCGGTGAGGCGGGTTTGTCCACTATGCGATAACCCTGGCGCACACCGGCAACCCGCAGTTCAACCATTCCCTGCTGCTCCAGATACCCCAGCGCGTTGATAATCCGTGTGCGATCTGCCGCCAGACGGCGGGATGCATCTGCGGGCGTCAGCGTTAACCAGGTTCGCCCCTGTTTTCCAGTGGCAAACAGCTGCTCAAGAAAGGCCGCCCGCTCTTCATTGAAACTCGCCAGAATCTGATCCCGGGGCACCTGAAAGCCCACCTTGTATTCCGTGTAAAACGGCGCCGTTGCCCGAATCACACCCTCAAGCTCCAGATAGGTCAGCAAGGTATTGATCACCAGCGGGCGCACATCGAATTGCCAGGAAAGCTCATGCACAGACAAATCAAAACGGTCGGGTTGTTGCAGCAGCCAACGAATCAGCCCATCCAGAGCCTGCGGGTCAGGGGTATCGCCATAACTGAAATTTTCCAGCACCGTCAGGTCATCGGAGCTGGCCAGCAGCAGGCATCGCGAAGACTTGCCGTCACGCCCGGCTCGTCCAATTTCCTGCATATAGTTTTCCAGGGATTTGGGTAGGTTATAGTGATAGATACCCCGGATATCGGCCTTGTCGATCCCCATCCCGAACGCAATAGTTGCCACAACGACCTTGACGGCCCCCGCCATGAAAGCTTCCTGCACCCCATGGCGGTCCTCATCTTTTAGCCCGGCATGATACGCCTTAGCCACCAGCCCCTGACTCTCCAGAAACGCCGCCACCTTCTCGGCGGTTTTCTGCAAGGTCACATAAACAATGGCAGACTCCTCCCCCCGTGCCCTTAGTGCGTCGAGTAGAGCCTTGTCTCGATCAGCAGCAGGCGTCGGCCTCAACTCGAGTGAGAGATTGGGGCGAAAGAACCCGGTCTGGACATGATCTTCTGGCGCGATGGCAAAGCTGTCTCGAATCTGCTCTGCCACCTGAGGGGTCGCAGTGGCAGTCAGGGCCAGCACCCTCCCCACCTGAAGCGTCGTCGCCAGCTGCGCCAGTTTCAGGTAGTCCGGCCGAAAGTTATGCCCCCATTCCGACACGCAATGGGCTTCATCCACCGCCATCATGCTGATATTCATGCTGCGCAGCCGGGCCAGAAAACGCTCGTTGGCGAGTCGCTCTGGTGCCACATATAAAAGCTTGATATCGCCGCTCTCCAACCCCTGATAAATCGCCTGTAACTGTTCCGCATCGACACTGGAATCCAGCCGCGCCGCAGCAATACCCAGAGCATTGAGTTGATCCACCTGATCTTTCATCAGCGCGATCAGCGGCGACACCACCAGAGTCACACCCTCCAGCATCAGGGCGGGTAACTGGTAACAGAGACTCTTGCCGCCGCCGGTGGGAAATACTGCCAGCGCCGATCGGCCCGCGAGCAATGCCTGAATTACCTCCTGCTGTCCGGGGCGAAAGCCCTGAAGACCAAAGGGGCGCTGCAACAGCGACTGGGGGTCATGCATCGTTATATCCATGGAAGGCGCCAGAATTGAGCAACAGAGTGTGGCAGGACACTTCATCGGATGCGATACGCACAGCGCTCGAGAGGGTGTCAGCCAAAGCAGATCGGCGTTGTAGGCGAACTCAGGGGGACGCCGGAGTCAGAAACCACGGCTGCGCCTGCTCAACAGGCAGGCCATCTGCCAGACCGCAGCCAGGAACGCTCAAGACCGCCCCGTCACGGCACAGCAAAGGCCATTGGCGCCGCTGCCATGGCGGTACGCCAGCCGCCCGCCACAGCTCCTTGATCTGTTGGTGCATGCCGTTGCGGCGCAATGTCATTGCCCCCATGAGCGGCTGCACCGTCAGGTCACCAGGCGGGCGCAGTACGGCAATGGCATGATGGCTCTGCTCTTTCGACCACTGCCAGTTGGGGATATCCGGCGGCACCGCCCCCTCATGCCAGACCGCCTCACCCTGCCAGGGCGCAAAGTGAGAGCGGCGCCCGAAATACAAGGCACCACGATATAGCCGCAAGGCGTTGTCACCCCATTCTACCTTGCCCTGACTATCCTCCAGCGCGGCCTGCAATAGCCGTATTTGTTCCAGCACCGCTGCACTGGGAGCGCCAGCGCCCAAGCCGACTAACCACCAGCGCAACAGGTTACGCTGTCGCGCTGTCGTCAGCGCCGCCAGACCTCTCAGGGGCAACACCACGCCCTGTACGCCCGCCTCCACAGCATCCGCTTTTGCCACTTCTTCCAGGAGTTCTGCCGCTTCAGCCATGTGTTCAGCCGTCCGTGACAGGGTGGCATCCGCCCCGGGCCAGCGTTCGCGTAACGCGGGCACGATACGGTGTCGCAGGTAATTGCGTCGATGGTGTTGATCACCATTACTGGGATCCTCCTGCCACTGAATGCCACTCTCTTCAGCCCAGCTCTCCAGTGTCGCCCGACCGATGGCCAGCAAGGGGCGCCACAGGGGCACGCCCTCTCGCCCGCTTCGCTCCCGCATGGCAGAGAGGCCCTGCACCCCAGCTCCTCGCAGCAATCGGAACAGCAGGGTCTCCGCCTGATCATCACGATGATGGGCAGTGACCAGCGTCGCCTGCCGCGCAGAGGCCATCGGCAACAGCGCTCCGTAACGGGCATCTCGCGCCCCGGCCTCCAGTCCTTCAGCGGGGTCTACACAAACCTGGGCGAGCGCAAAGGGAACGCCGTATTCCTCGACCTGCCGTTGGCAGAATCGGGCCCAATCGCCACTTTGCTCCTGTAACTGGTGGTCGACATGCACTACCGCCAGGCGCGGGGCAAGCCCGGCCTGGACCAGAAGATGAAGAAGAAGGGAGGAATCGAGCCCGCCGCTGAGAGCCAGCAGCAAAGGCCCGGGAGGTGCCTGCTCTGCCAAATGACGGCAGAACGCGGCCTGGTCATTCATGGTTACTCGTCAGCGGACTCACTGGTGAAATTACCGTAGCTCATCAGGCGATCATAGCGGCGCTCGACCAGCGCATCCGTGTCCATGCTGCCCAGGGTTTCCAGCTGGCGCACCAGTGACTTGCGAATGCTTTCGGCAGCCATGTCGTGATCGCGGTGGGCGCCTCCCAGAGGCTCCTTGATCACTTCATCCACAATGCCCAGTTCGTGCAGTCGCCCAGCAGTCAGGCCCATGGCTTCCGCCGCTTCCGGAGCCTTGTCGGCGCTGCGCCACAGGATAGAGGCACAACCTTCCGGCGAAATCACCGAATAGGTAGAGAATTCCAGCATCTGCAGGTGGTCGCAAACGCCAATGGCCAGCGCACCACCGGAGCCCCCCTCACCAATCACCGTGGCAATAATCGGGGTTTTCAGCTGCGACATGACTCGCAGGTTACGGGCAATGGCTTCGGACTGGCCGCGCTCTTCGGCATCAATCCCCGGGAACGCACCCGGGGTATCAATGAACGTCAGGATCGGCATGTGGAAACGCTCGGCCATTTCCATCAGCCGCAGGGCCTTGCGGTAACCCTCCGGCTTGGGCATGCCAAAGTTACGGCGGACCTTTTCCTTTACCTCGCGCCCTTTCTGGTGACCGATCACCATGACGGGCTGATCATTCAGACGCGTGATGCCGCCCACGATCGCCGGATCGTCGGCGAAGGCCCGGTCGCCATGCAGCTCATCAAATTCGCCAAACACCCGCTTGACGTAATCGAGCATGTAGGGACGGCGGGGATGACGGGAGATCTGTGAAATCTGCCAGGACGACAAGTTGCGGAAAATGGATTCCGTCAGCGTGATGCTCTTTTCCTGGAGTTTGGCAACCTCTTCAGAGATGTTGACCTCACTGCCGCTGCCCACCAGCCGCAATTCCTCGATTTTCGCTTCCAGGTCTGCGATAGGTTGTTCAAATTCGAGGAAATTCGGGTTCATAGTCGAGCCTGTATCATAAATGGGTACTGCCGCAGCCTGTTTCCCTGGCTCCGACACCTTTCAGCCTGCACAAGTGTAGCGGCAACCGGCCGAAAAGGTCGAGACGTGGTCGCGGGACGAAGGTTGCAAACTGTTTCAACAGGAGAAGCAGCATGCAGCACGTTATGCAACACGGACAATATCCGCTTTCTTCGCCCTCAGTGCCCCCCTGGAGACATGAGGTCACCATGCCCTCCAGGCATTCGGTGATTCGTCCTTCGTTGTCGCGTGAAGTGGGGCGTGCCCCTCAATACTCCACCCGAACCGCCTGATCCCCGAATTGCAGCCGCAGCTCTTCTACCAGGGAATCATGGGGGCTGATTTTCCACTCATCCCCCAGCCAGAAACTGGCCGCCGCCACCGGATGGTCCAGATCCAGCAGGACCGGGGTACTGCCCCCCTGATACGGAGACAGGGTCTGCTGCAGCCGGTTGGGGGTTTCCTCTGTTACCGGTACCGCCACGCGCAGGCGACGGGCAAACGCTTCCCGGGCCTGACGCATATCCATGACTTCGTCAGCAACCAGATTGAAGCCGCCGGTGTATTCATCGCTGCGTACCCCGCCCTTGAAAATCAGCAGGGCATCTTTCTGGACCAGATCGCCAAATTGAGCAAAGGTCTTGCCAAAGACAGAGACCTCTACCCGCCCGGTTTTATCATCCAGCGTGACAAAAGCCATCCGCTCGCCGCTGCGCTTGCTGCGGGTAATCCTTAATGCGACCACCAGGCCGGCAACCATGGCCGCCTCGCCTTTGGCCGTAGGCTGCAACGAATTCAGACGCGCAGAGACAAACTGCCGTACTTCCGTTTCGTACTGATCGATGGGGTGACCTGTCAGGAACAATCCCAGGGTATCCCGCTCGCCGTTGAGTCGGGTGTCATCGTTCCAGTTGCGGGCCAGCTTCCACTCGACTGCGGTAGCCGGGCTTTCGTCCACCGCCCCAAACATGTCGATCATGCCGGCCGCTTCATTGCGCGCGTCCTGATCGGCCGCCGCAATGGCATCTGGCAGCGTGGCAAGGATGGACGCACGATCATGGAAGCTGTCGCCGTCTTCCGCTGACGAAGGCCCGAGTTTGTCCAGCACACCGGCACGCACCATGGCCTCCAGCGAGCGGCGATTGATTTTCTTCAGGTCGATACGACGGCAGAAATCGAACAGGTCCCTGAATTCCCCCTTGCCGTCATCCCGTGCGGCAACGATGGCATCAATAGGGCCTTCACCCAGGCCCTTGATGGCACCAAGGCCATACACGATGTCGCCCTCCGGGTTCACCGTGAAGCGGTAACCACAGGAGTTCACATCCGGCGGCAACACCTTGAGCCCCATGGTCTTGCACTCATCGATGAAGGTCACCACCTTGTCGGTGTTCTGCATATCCGCAGAGATGGTGGCGGCCATGAATTCCGCAGGATAGTGCACCTTCAGCCAGGCCGTCTGGTAGGCCACCAACGCATAGGCCGCCGAGTGGGATTTGTTAAAACCGTAGCCGGCGAATTTTTCCACCAGATCGAAGATCTTCATCGCCAGGGTCGGGTCCACACCCTGCCCTTTGGCCCCTTCCTCGAAAATGGCCCGCTGTTTGGCCATCTCCTCCGGTTTCTTCTTGCCCATGGCGCGGCGCAGCATGTCGGCGCCCCCGAGGGTATAGCCGGCCAGCACCTGGGCAATCTGCATCACCTGCTCCTGATACAGGATCACCCCGTAGGAGGGTTTCAGGATCGGCTCAAGCCACTCGTGTTGGTATTGAGGGTCAGGGTAAGCCAACGGCTCACGGCCGTGCTTACGGTTAACAAAGTTGTCCACCATTCCTGATTCCAGTGGGCCCGGTCGATACAGGGCCACCAGAGCGATAATGTCTTCAAATACGTCAGGCTTGAGCTTCTTGATCAGCTCTTTCATGCCCTGACTTTCAAGCTGGAAGACCGCCGTGGTATCACCACGCTTGAGCAGGTCAAAGCTGCCACTATCGTCCAGCGGGATATGATCGATGACCAGATCGTCCTGCCCTTCCCGCTGACGCTTCACATTGGCGGCCTTCACGGCCCAGTCGATGATCGTCAGGGTCTTCAGACCCAGGAAGTCGAACTTCACCAGCCCGGCCGCTTCCACATCATCCTTGTCGTACTGGGTCACCAGATTGGTGCCATCTTCTTCACAGTATAACGGTGCGAAATCTGTGAGCTTGCCAGGGGCAATCACCACGCCCCCCGCATGCTTGCCCACGTTACGGGTCAGCCCTTCCAGCTTGCGGGCCATCTCCCAGATTTCGTTGGCAGAGTCCTTATCGGAATTCTCATCGCTTTCGAGAAACTCCCGCAGGGTTTCTTCCTGTTCCAGCGCCTTGGCCAGGGTCATGCCCGGAATGCCGGGGATCATCTTGGAGAGCCGATCCGCGAGGCCGTAGGGCTTGCCTTGTACCCGTGCCACATCGCGCACCACCGCCTTGGCCGCCATGGTGCCGAAGGTAATGATCTGGCTCACCGCATCACGGCCGTATTTGTCGGCCACGTAATTGATGACCCGGTCCCGCTTCTCCATGCAGAAATCCACATCGAAGTCAGGCATCGAGACCCGTTCCGGGTTCAGGAATCGTTCGAAAAGCAGGTCGTAACCAATGGGATCGAGATCGGTAATATTCAGGGCATAGGCCACCAGCGAGCCCGCACCGGAGCCCCGCCCAGGCCCGACCGGGACTTCATTGTCCTTACCCCACTGGATAAAGTCGGCAACGATGAGGAAGTAACCCGGAAACCCCATCTGATTGATGATATCCAGCTCGAACTTGAGGCGGTCATCGTATTCCTTGCGCTTGCTGGCATATTCCGGATCAGTTTCATCCAGCAGCACCTTCAAGCGCGCTTCGAGCCCTTCCCGGGACACCTGCTCGAAGTACTGCTCGATGGTCATGCCATCAGGAATCGGAAAGTCCGGCAGAAAGTTCTCGCCCAGGCGGATATCGAGGGTACAACGCCGGGCAATCTCTACGGAGTTTTCCAGTGCCTCGGGCAAGTCCGAGAACAACGCCAGCATTTCCTCTTCGGATTTCAGGTACTGCTCTTCCGAATACTTCTTCGGTCTGCGTGGGTCATCAAGAGTATTGCCATCGTGGATACAGACCCGGGCTTCATGAGCCTCGAAATCCTCACGGCGGATAAACCGCACATCGTTGGTGGCCACCACGGGAATCCCCAGCTGGCCGGCCAGCGCTACCGTGGCATGGAGACAGTCTTCATCACCGGGCCGAGAGGTTCGCTGAACCTCCAGATAAAAACGGTCACCAAACAGGGACGCCAGCCAGCTGGCCTGCTGGGCAGCAAGATCATTTTTCTCTGCCAGCAGCAACTGGCCGATTTCGCCCTGACTGGCAGCAGAAAGAACAATCAGGCCTTCGCTCAGCTCGGCCAGCCACTCCGCCTTGACCAGGGCCCGTCCCCGATCCTGGTTGGTCTGCCAGGCGCGGCTGATCAGCAAGGTCAGGTTCTGGTATCCCGCTTCGTTCAGGGCAAGAAAAGACAGATAGGCGGGCTCTTCCAGATGGGTGCTCTCAACCCACAGATCCGCCCCCATGATCGGTTTAACACCGGCTCCCATGGCCGCCTTGTAGAATTTGATCAACGCAAACAGGTTGGAATCATCCGTCACTGCCACAGCCGGCATGGACTGGCTACCACAGGCCTTGATCAACTCCTTGACGCGCACCACCCCATCCAGCAGGGAATAATCGGTGTGCAGGCGCAAATGGACAAAACGCGGTTCGCTCAAAACAACTTCCCTTGTGCAATAGCGGCAGACACCGGGCCAAAGGAGCGTCGATGCTCGGCCAGGGCGCCATGTTCGTTCAGGGCGGCAAGGTGCACCTTGGTGGGGTAACCCTTGTGGCGATCGAATCCGTACTGGGGATACTGTTCGTGGAGTTGCTGCATCTCCCGGTCCCGGGCCACCTTGGCCAGAATGGATGCGGCTGAAATCGCAGGGACACGCCCGTCCCCTTTTACCACGGCCTCCGCCGGGCAGCCGAAAACCGGAACCCGGTTACCGTCCACCAGCACTGCGCCGACGTCAAGGGGGAGCGCCGCCACAGCCCGTTGCATGGCCAGCATGGTGGCATGCAGGATATTGATCTGATCAATTTCTGCCGGTTCAGCTCGCCCCAACGCCCAACACAGCGCCTTCGATTTGATCTCATATTCCAGCTGCAAGCGCTTCTTTTCAGTCAGTTTTTTGGAATCCGCCAGA
Organism: Alcanivorax sp. P2S70; assembly: GCF_000475295.1. Lineage (NCBI taxonomy): Bacteria > Pseudomonadati > Pseudomonadota > Gammaproteobacteria > Oceanospirillales > Alcanivoracaceae > Alcanivorax > Alcanivorax sp. P2S70. The sequence continues at coordinate 129,739 of NZ_AXBZ01000007.1, read as the reverse complement.
CCCTCAATGGGCTGGGCGGGATCCAGAATGACCGCCGCGGTCACCACCGCACCAACCAGTGGCCCCCTGCCGACTTCATCGACACCCGCGACCCGCATTCCCGGCTGCCACTGGAAACGCGATGGGATAAAAGGGTCATCCTGTGCGTATTCAGCAAAGGGGTTCACGGCGTACGCTCCAGCAAGGCGCTGACGGCCTCGGCCGCCTTTTCACTGGCCCCACCACGTAATTGCTGATGAACCGCCTGGAAGCGCGATATCAGCGCCCTCGCCTTGTCAGGATTATCCAGCCAGTGTCCAACCGACGCCACGATGGCATCCGTGGTCAACCCGTCCTGTATCAGTTCCGGGACCATCTCTTCACGGCACAGCAGGTTTGGCAGTGAGACAAATTCGCTTTTCACCAGCCGGCTGGCAATGGCAAAAGTTACCGCGCCAACCCGATACCCCACGACCATGGGTTTGCCGACAAGTAAGCCTTCCAGGGTTGCCGTTCCGGATGCCATCAGGATCACATCCGCTGCGGCCATCACCGTTCGGCTCTCGCCATCAATCACTGTGACCGGTAACCCGGGGTGGCCAGCAAGCAACGCTTCGATCTGCTCCCTGCGCGCCGCATTGGCTGCGGGCACGACAAATTGCAGCGCCGGTCTCTGACGATTCAGCACCACCATGGCGTCGAGGAATGCAGGCATCAGCTGACCGACTTCTCCGCCCCGGCTGCCGGGCAGCACAGCCACCGTGGTCGCATCCGCCTCCAGGCAGAGTTGACGACGAGCCGCCGCAGAGTCGGTTTCCAGTGGTACTCGATCCGCCAGGGGGTGCCCTACAAATGCCACAGGCACCTGGTGTTCTTCGTAGAAACGCGCTTCAAATGGCAGCAGACAGAGCATCAGGTCGATACTCTTTTTAATGCCCTTGATGCGGCCTTGCCGCCAGGCCCAAACCGAAGGGCTCACATAGTGAACCGTCTTGAGCCCCCGGTCATGCAGGCGCCGGGCAATGGGTAAGGTAAAGTCAGGGGAATCAATCCCAATGACCACATCAGGCTTTTCGCGCAGCAGAAATCTGACCAGTTGCTTGCGCAGACGGAGCAGCTCGGGAAGGTGGGAGAGCACCTCGGTGATACCCATCACCGAGAGCTTTTCCATGGGGAACAGGCTTTCGAGACCTGCCGCCGCCATCTCCTGGCCACCCACACCGATAAAGCGGGCACCAGGATAACGAGCCTGCAGGGACTGCATCAGGCCAGCGCCCAGAATATCGCCGGAGGCCTCTCCGGCGATCAGGGCAATCAACGGAGCATCCATGCGCTGGCCCATATCAGCGAGTGATGCCGCGTTCCGAAGCCTTGAGGGAATCGATCAGGATTTGCAGCTCACTGGAAGATGGCAGCGCTTCCAGCTCGGTCAGGGCCTGCTCCAGAGTCAGCCCCTGACGGTACAGCAACTTGTATGCCTGTCGCAGGCTGGCGATCACCTCTTTGGACCAGCCACGGCGCTTCATGCCTTCAAAATTCATGCTACGGGCGGAAGCAGGGTTACCTGACACCATGATGTACGCAGGAATATCCTTGAGCACCAGCGAACAGCCAGAAGTCATGGCGTAAGAGCCGATCTTGCAGAACTGGTGCACCCCCGTCATGCCGCCGAGGATAACGCCATTGCCTACCTGGGCGTGACCCGCGATGGAAGCATTGTTGGCAAAAATACAATCGTCGCCCACGATGCAGTCATGGGCCACGTGCACATACGCCATCAACAGGTTGCGGCTGCCGATTTTGGTCAGGGAATTATCCTGAATGGTGCCACGGTGGATCGTCACCGATTCCCGGATGATGTTGTCATCGCCGATTTCCAGGCGGGTAGGCTCACCCTTGTATTTCTTGTCCTGGCAATCTTCCCCGACAGAGGCAAACTGAAAGATGTGGTTGTTCTTGCCAATGGTGGTCGGTCCCTTGATCACCACATGGGAGGCAATAACGGTACCGGCCCCGATGGTGACATCAGGGCCGATAATGGAATACGGGCCGACCTGCACATCCTCTGCAAGCTCCGCGGCCGGATCAATAATCGCGGTCGGATGAATCATTATGGTTTCACTTGTTCTTGAGGGTTAGTCAGCCAAGTATACGTTACTGGGCCGCTCGAACCGACCGTTAGTTTAACGGCAGGAACCGGCGATCAGGTACGGTGTTCAGCAACCAGCATTTCGGTGCTGGCTACCGTCTTGCCATTCACCTGGGCTTCGCAGACAAACTTCAGAATGTTGCGTTTTGTCGTAACGTGCTCGGCAAACAGATGCAGGGTGTCGCCAGGCAGAACCTGGCGTTTGAAACGCGTCTTGTCGGTGCCTACCAGCAGATAATTGAATCCATCCGCCGGTTTCTTGTTCTCCGTGACAAAGCCGAGGATACCTGCGGCCTGAGCCATGGACTCGATGATCAGTACACCCGGCATGATCGGCTCATGAGGGAAGTGCCCGTTAAAGAACGGCTCGTTGATCGTCACATTCTTGATCGCTTCCACGCGCTTGCCAGGCTCGAGATTCAGCACCCGGTCAACCAGCAAAAAAGGGTAACGGTGGGGCAGGTATTCCCTGACCTCAAGGATATCCATCATCATGATGTGTTCCACACAGAGAGGCTGCCTGGGCAGCCGTTAATCGTCGCTAAAGCGTTCCAGTTTGCGTACGCGGCGGGCGAGTTCATCCAGCTTTCGGAAACGGGCCACATTCTTGCGATAACGGGTCTGTTCATCTGCCGGCAAGGCAGAGCCATAGGTGCCTGGGCGGGTGATCGAACTGGACACCAGTGTCATGCCCAACACCTGCACCTTGTCGCAAATCTCAATATGGCCAGAAACGCCAACAGCTCCACCGAGCATGCAGTAGGAGCCAATCTTCGATGAGCCGGCAATCCCTACCTTGCCGGCGAGGGCGGTATGCTCACCAATCACCACATTATGGGCGACCTGAATCTGATTATCGAGAATAGCGCCATTACCGATCACAGTATCCTCGATGGCACCACGATCGACCGTGGTGCCACTGCCGATTTCCACATCGGCACCAATGCGCACGCCGCCAACCTGATGAATTTTGGTCCAGCCAGCGCCATTGAACGCAAAGCCGAAACCGTCGCCACCAAGTACACAATTAGCGTGTATGATAGTGCGCGGACCCAAGGTCACACCATGGTAAATTGTAACATTTGGCCAGATCCGGCACTGGTCGCCAATCACGGAACCGGCGCCCACAACGCTATTAGCCATGATGATAGCGCCCTTCCCCACCTGGACCTCAGCATCGATCACCACATTGGGTCCAATACTGGCCGATTCATCCACCCGGGCAGAGGGGTCAATCACGGCAGAAGCATGGATTCCTGAAGCAGGACTGGGGGCTTTGTCAAAAAAGGCACTGGCCTGAGCAAAACACAGGTAGGGATCCTTGACGATTAACGCCGCCACCGGACAGAAGGCTTTCTGCTCCTCGGTGATTAATACCGCCGCAGCCCCGGTTTTCTCCATGAAACTACGGTAGCGAGGGTTCGCAAGAAACGTCAGCTGTGAGGCTGTGGCGGACTGGATTGTGCCCAGCCCATCCACTGGCTGATCAGGATCCCCTACCAGCTCGGCACCAAGTTTTTCAGCCAGCTTGCCAAGGGTCAGCATTATTTCATCTTGTTCAGTTGATCACGAACAGCATCGGTTACATCAATAGCATCATCACCGACAAATACCGCAGCTTGAGCATTCAGCACCAGGTCCAGTTTCTGCTTCTTGGCCACTTGTTCAATGGCTTCCTGAAACTTGGGCCCCATCTCTTCCATCACTTCACGCTCAGTCGCTTGGGCGCGGCTCTGCAGTTTACGCTGCAAGGACTGGATCTCGATCATTTTCTGCTGACCTTTGGTACGCAACTCTTCCTGCTGATCGGCAGACATGGTCATACCTTCCTTTTCCAGCTTGCTGCGCAAATCCTGAACTTCCTTGCCCAGCTTTTGGAGTTTGGCTTCATCAGCACCCAACTCATTCTCAAGCGCGGACATGCGCTGCTTGACCAAAGCCGTTTCCTGCAGGGCTTTGAGCGGGTAAACGATACCGATACTGGTTTCGGCGATAGCCAGGGTTGGCAGCAGCATGGCAAAAGCAATCAGGCTTTTTTTCATCATTATTAAACTCCTAGAAAGTCTGTCCCAAAGAAAACTGGAATACTTCTGTGTCATCGCCAGGCTGATCATTCAGCGCCTTCGCCAGGTTGAAGCTCAATGGGCCAATGGCCGTCAACCAGCTCAAGCCGATGCCGGCAGAAGTACGAATGTTTTGCGGCTCGAAGTCCGCGAAAATGTCATCACGTTCGGTTTCAAACACGTTACCCGCGTCAACGAACAGAAAGGTTCTCACACTACGGGATTCGGGGGCAAAAGGCGTTGGGAAAATCAACTCGAGGCTAGCCTCGGTCAACAGGTTACCGCCAATGGGATCCGGATCCGGGTCCTTGGTGCCATTCAGGAAATAGCTAAGCCCTTCCGAGCGGGGACCGAGAGAGCGTGATTCATAGCCGCGCACCGACCCAATACCCCCCGAGTAATAGTTCTCGAAGAAAGGCAACACTTCATCGTCACCGTAGCCATCACCATAGGCAATGTCAGATCGAGCCCGCAGGGTCCAGTTCTGGCTGATCGGGAAGTATTTCTGACCGGTCCAGTTAAGCCGATAGAAACCGTAATCCGAACCCGGAACCGCCACTTCCAGCCCAAGCGTACTTGACCAACCACGGTCCGGCAGGATGCCACGGTTTAGCGTACTGGTTGAAAGAGAGGCATTGAACTTGTATTCATCAAACTGGGTGCCCTCCTTCACAAGGAAATTGTAGATATCCACCGCCACGAAATCTCCAGTGGTGATGTCAGTACGCTCGTAGGTTCCGCCAAAACTCAACCGGGAATACTCGGAGATCGGGTAGCCGAAGGTGACAGAACCGCCCAGCCGATCTGCAGCATAAGACGCGACAGTGGTTTCATCAAAGTCGATTTCCGAATAGAACAGGCTGAAACCTCGACTTACCCCATCAAGCGTGTAGTACGGGTTGTAATGGGAAAAACTATAGGAATCACGGATGTCTGAACGACTAAGGGCGAAAGACACCCGGTTACCGCTACCGCGCCAGTTGTTCTGGGTAACGTTCGCACCAAAAATAAATCCGGATGCATCGGAATAGCCTACATTGGCGCCGATCGACCCTGAAGGTTGCTCTTCAACCTGGTAGTCCACATCAATCAGATCATCAGAATTCGGCACCCGTGGTGTGTCCGCTTGCACAACACTGAAATACCCCAGCCGCTGCAGCCGCTGCCGCGAGAGGTCCACCAGTGATGTATTCGCCGGGGCTTTTTCGAACTGACGCAACTCACGACGCAAGACTTCGTCTTCAGTCTTGGCGTTGCCAGAGAAGTTGATACGACGGACATACACCTTGCGGCCCGGATCGACATAGAAGGTCACATCTACAGTGCGCTTTTCATCATCCGGATTGTGCTCCCTGCCCTTCACCTCAGCGAAGGTGTAGCCCTCGTTACCCAACCGACGCTTGATCAAATCATTGGTATAGGTCAGTAGTTGCTGACTGAAGACCTGACCTTTTTTAACAATAACCAGCGGTTTCAGCTGGTCTTCATCAACGACGAGATCACCAGCAAGATTCACTTCGTTTACTGTGTACTGCTCACCTTCTGCCACATTAACGGTAATAAACACGCTGCGGCGGTCAGGGGTTACCGAAACCTGGGTGGATTCAATCGAGAAGTTGATATAACCACGATCAAGGTAATAGGAAGACAAGCGCTCCAGATCGCCGCTCAGCTTTTCTCTGGAATATTTGTCATCGCCCTTGATGAATGACCAGAAACCCGTGGAATTCAGCTCAAAATCATTGAGTAGCTCTTCATCATCAAATAGCTGATTCCCAACAATGTTGATGTCTCGGATCCGTGCCGCCTTGCCTTCATAGATCTCGATCTTCAGGGCAACCCGATTACGTGGCAGTGCAACGGATTCTGTTTTGATGTCTGCGCCATAGCGCCCTTGGCTGACGTACTGACGCTCAAGCTCCCCGGCGATCGCCTGCAAGGTCGACCGCTGGAAAACTTCGCCTTCAGCAAGTCCAGCCTCTGTAAGACCTTTGCGCAGGTTCTCTTCATCAATGGACTTGTTGCCGGAGAGTTCGATGCGGGCAATACTCGGCCGTTCAGCGACCACCACCACCAAGTCGTCACCATCCCGACCCAGCTGCACATCTTCAAAGTTTCCTGAGGCAAACAGGGCCTGCACTGCATTGACTACGTCATCGCGACCGATTGTGTCACCTGCCTGAATCGGCAGTTCCGAATAGACACGCTCCACCGGTAGACGCTGAAGCCCTTCTATCCGGATATCGTGTACGCGAAACGGCAACTGATCTTGCGCATTCACCCAAGGCGCCATCACCAGGCAGGCCATTACTACCGTCCCTTTAAAGAGACGAATCAGGAGGTCCCCAAATATCATGAAAACTGCTTCACCAAGTCGTTGTAGATCGCCAAAACCATGAAGCTGATCACCAGCGTCAGCCCAACACCCTGTGCGGCCAATAAAAAGCGCTCAGGTAAACTGCGACCGCGAATCATTTCAATGATTCCAAAGAAAATCCAGCCACCATCCAACATTGGCACCGGCAGCAGGTTGATAACACCGAGTGTAATGCTCAGATAAGCCAGTAATGCCAGAAAACTGGCCATGCCGTAAGCCGCACTCTCACCAGCCACTTCCGCAATGGTGATCGGCCCGCCAATATTGTCCAGAGACAGTTTGCCGGTCACCAATTTCACCAGGCTTGCCCAGACCACATCTACCTGCTCCCCAAAACGGGCCAGGGAACCGGGAATCGCCGTTAACAGGCTGAACTCTTCCTGGTAAATGCCGCCAGGACCCACACCAATACGGCCAAAGGTCCGCCCCTGCTCGGTCACAGCCTGAGGCACCACCGTCAACGCGACGACCCGGCCCTCACGCAGCACTTGCAGGGTCAGAGCCTCACCAGGCGCAGACATGATGGTTTCCTGCCAGGGCTTCCAGCCCGTGACAGGCTCACCTTGCAGTGCAAGGACAAGATCGTCGCTGCGCAAGCCTGCCTGATCCGCCGCACCGTCTTCAAGGATCTCCCCTATCAAGACAGCCTGGCGGATACCCAGCGCTTCCAGCGGCGGCGTTTCCAGATCCGCTGTCCAGGGTGAGATATCCAGTTCACGCACCTGTTGCTGCCCTTTCGCCGTCGTCACCGTCACGGCCAGCGGCTCAGGTTCGCCCAGATGCTGAATCATTTCGTAGTAGAACGGCTGCCAGCCGCGCAGAGACACCTCACCCACAGACTCAATGGTGTCCCCCGGCTGGAAACCGGCCTGCTCAGCGACAGAGCCGGGCTCAATAGGGCCGACTACCGCGCGCATGCCACTCTGGCCGTAACTGGCCAACAGTACCCAATAGATCAGAACCGCGAGAATAAAGTTGAAGACCGGCCCGGCCGCATAGGTAATCACGCGTTGCCAGGCAGGCTTGGAAGAAAACTCACCCGCATCCCCCTCGGCGGTTTCATCTTCCCGGGCATCCAGCGGTTTGACGTAACCCCCAAGCGGGATGGCACTAATCACCCACTCGGTGCCCTTCTTGTCGGTAAAACGCAAGATTTTGGGGCCAAAACCCACAGAAAAGGTCAGCACGCGCACACCAAAGGCGCGCATGGCAAGAAAGTGGCCCCACTCATGGAAGGCCACAATAATGACGATGGTGACGACAAAAGCCAGAACCGTCAGCATCCACGCTCCTCAATCAATCGCCCCGCCAACCCACGGGCCTGACGATCAATCTCCATCACCGCATCCACATCCCCGCAAACGGGTGCTGCCTGGCGCTCCAGCGCCTGCTCCACCACCGCGGGAATACCCATAAAATCCAGTTTGCCGGCCAGGAAGGCCGCCACCGCTTCTTCGTTGGCCGCATTCAACACGGCAGTTGCCGTGCCACCGCTCTCCATGGCCGCCCGGGCCAGTGAAAGGCAAGGGAAACGCGCTGTATCTGGCGCTTCAAAATCCAGCCCGGCGAGCCGGGTAAAGTCCAGTCGTTGTGCCCCGGATTCCACCCGCTCAGGCCAGGACAACCCACAGGCAATGGGAGTACGCATATCGGGTGTCCCCATCTGCGCCAGCACGGACCCATCCCGGTAAGCGACCATGGAATGCACCACACTTTGCGGGTGCACTACCACCTCAATCTGTTCAGGCGCGACATCAAACAGCCAGCAAGCCTCGATAAACTCCAGCCCCTTGTTCATCAGGGTAGCGGAATCCACCGAAATCTTCGGCCCCATATCCCAGTTAGGATGCTTGACCGCCATCGCCGGGGTGACTTGCGCCAGCTGCTGCGACGTAAAGGTACGAAAGGGCCCGCCAGAGGCGGTCAGCAACAACCGCTCCACCCCGCCATCCACGCCGCCCTCCGGCAAGCACTGAAAAATGGCGTTGTGCTCGGAGTCCAGCGGTAACAGGGTCGCGCCGTGGCGCTTTACCGCATCCATGAAGAGAGAGCCGGTAACCACCAGGGCTTCCTTGTTGGCCAGCAATACCCGCTTGCCCTTCTCTACCGCCGCAAGAGTGGGCCTGACCCCTGCTGCACCAACAATGGCAGCAACAACAGTATCCGCCTGCTCATGGGCGGCAAGCGCCATCAGGGCTTCTTCGCCGGCCAGCACCTCTGTATCCGACCCGGCTGCCTGTAGATGGTTCCGCAGCAACTCTGCCGCTGCAGGGTCTGTCATGGCCGCATAGCGGGCGCCACTGGCCAGACATTGTTCTGCCAAACGCTGCCAGCGGGTGGCCGCAGTCAAGGCAAAAATACGATAGCGGTCAGGGTGCCGGGCCACTACGTCCAGCGTCTGCTGGCCAATACTGCCCGTGGCACCCAGCACCGTAATCTGCTGTGTCACAAACTGCCTCCCGGCAGCCCGAACCAGTTAAACCCGGCAAGCGCGATCGGCATGGCCGCCGTCACACTGTCGATCCGGTCGAGCATGCCTCCGTGGCCAGGCAGGATGGTGCCACTATCCTTGAAGCCACGCTGACGCTTGACCATGCTTTCAAACAAGTCACCCAGAGCGGACGCCAGCACCGTCATCAGCGCCACCGCCATCAAGGGAACCAGATTGGCCTCCAGCAACCCTGCCGCAAACACCCCTGCAACAACCAGCAACGCCAGAACCACACCACCGATCAAGCCTTCAATGGTCTTGCCCGGGCTCACCAGTGGCGCCAGCTTGTGCTTGCCCATGGCCCGGCCAGCAAAGTAGGCACCGGTATCCGCAGCCCACACCCATAGCAGAATAAACAGTAAGGCATATGGCCCTGCCAACCCTAGTGCGCCGGCGGCCTGTAATTGCACAACTGCGCCCCATGAGGGCACCAGCAGCAGCAAGCCAACAGGTGCCATCAGCCAGGGGCGGTACCAGAACCCTGCGTTGCCCGGGTACCCCACCACCAACACCAGCGCCAATAGCCACCACACCGGCATCGCATTCAGCAACCAGGCCGGCTGCCAAAACTCAGCGGCCGCCATGGCAAGGACCAGAACAACTGTCCACAGTAAACGAAACGCCAGTCCAACCTTGCCCATCAGGGCAGACCATTCCCAGCCCGCGACCGCAAAGAAAAGCCCGGCGACAATAGCAAAGGGGAGCCGGTCGAGACCGAAGACAGCGCCCAGCACGATGGGCAGCAACACCAGCGCGGTGATCACCCGCTGTTTGAGCATTATTGTTCTCCTTTCAGGCTGGCCACTTCCTCACCGGAGCGGCCAAAACGGCGCTGACGGCCGGCATAATCCTGCAGTGCGGCGTCAAAGGCTTGCGCATCAAAATCAGGCCACAACAGCGGTGAAAAACACAGTTCACTATAGGCCAGTTGCCAAAGCAGAAAGTTACTGATGCGCTGGTCACCACCCGTCCGGATCAGCAAATCAGGAAGCGGCAGGTCCGCCATGGAAATATGGGCACCAAGAAGCTCATCTGTGATCGCCTCTGGCTGCAGCTCACCAGCTGCAACCTGTGAGGCCAGCTGTCGAGCCGCGTGGGCAATATCCCACTGCCCGCCATAATTAACCGCGATACACACAGTCATGCGCTGATTGGCTGCGGTTTTCTCTTCAGCTTCAGACATCCCTTCCTGAAGGTCCCCGGAAAAAGCCCTGCGATCACCAATAAAACGAATCCGCACGTCATTGCCGTGCAGCTCGTCCACCCGCCCCCCGAGCGCCTTCAGGAACAGGGCCATCAGATGACTCACCTCGGCCTCGGGTCGACGCCAGTTTTCCGAGCTGAATGCAAACAGTGTCAGGACCTCAACACCCCGGGTTGCCGCCTGGCGGATAATGGTTTGCACCGCCTGCTCGCCAGCCCGATGCCCTTCTTCCCCCGGCAGGCCGCGTTTACGGGCCCAGCGGTTATTGCCGTCCATGATGATCGCCACATGACGGGGAATCACACCCTGATGCGAATCGATATCTGGCGCGCTGGATTGGGGCTGGTCACTGGCCATACTGCATCCAAAATAAAAGCGGGCTGACGCGCAGCCCGCAGGTACAACGGTTATCTGAACCCATGACTCAAACGGTCATCAATTCTTCTTCTTTCTCTTTCAGGACTTTCTCGACTTCCGCCACCATCTTGTCGGTGAGCTGCTGAATTTGCTCTTCGCCACGGCGCTGCTCATCTTCGGAGATCTCCTTCTCTTTGAGCAGTTCTTTCAGGTCGCTGTTGGCGTCACGGCGGATGTTACGAATGGAGACTCTCGCCTGCTCCGCTTCTGCGCGAACCACTTTCACGAGATCCCGGCGGGTTTCCTCGGTCAACGGCGGTAACGGCAGCCGGATCAGATCACCGGAGGTGGACGGGTTAAGCCCCAGATCCGACACCATGATGGCTTTCTCGATCTGTGGAATCAGGGTCTTGTCGAACGGCGACACGGTCAAGGTACGCCCTTCTTCCACAGAAATGTTGCCCAGCTGCTTCAACGGGGTTTCGGCACCATAGTAATCCACCGTAATGTTATCCAGCAGACTGGGGTGCGCACGGCCGGTACGGATACGTTTCATGGCCGTATCCAGGGCGTCCAGGCTCTTCTTCATGCGGGATTCCGCATCTTTGCGAATATCGTCAATCACCGTAGTTCCTCACCTTCTGTACAGGTGCTGCTTATTGTGCAGCTTCTACCAGGGTGCCTTCGTTCTCGCCCAGCATCAGATTGAGCAAGGCACCCTTCTTGTTCATGTCAAACACACGCAGCGGCATGGAGTGGTCACGACACAGGCAAATGGCCGTGAGATCCATGACGCCCAGTTTTTTATCCAGCACTTCGTCGTAGGTCAATACGTCATATTTGACCGCATCCGGGTTCTTGGCCGGATCATCATTATAGACGCCATCTACCTTGGTCGCCTTAAGCACTACATCGGCATTGATTTCGATGCCGCGCAGGCAAGCCGCTGAGTCAGTAGTGAAAAACGGATTGCCCGTACCCGCACAGAAAATCACCACTTCACCATTTTTGAGGTGGCGGTTTGCGTTGCGGTGATCGTAGTGCTCCACCACCCCGCTCATGGGAATCGCGGACATCAGGCGGGTGCGGATGTTCGAGCGCTCAAGCGCATCACGCAGAGCCAGACCGTTCATCACGGTGGCCAGCATCCCCATATGATCACCGGCGACCCGGTCCAGGCCCGCACTCTGCAAGGCCGCGCCGCGGAACAGATTGCCACCTCCGACCACCAGGCCAACCTGCACACCAATGCCAACCAGCTGACCGATTTCCAGCGAAATCGCGTCCAGCACCTTCGGGTCAATCCCGAAACCTTCTTCTCCCGCCAGCGCTTCACCGCTCAGCTTCAGCAAAATACGGTTGTAGCGCGGCGAGCGCTCCTTGTTTGTCGGCATTTCTAACTCTCCGCCACTCATGAAAACCCGCCATCATCCAAATGTGACTGCCGTTACCGGCCTCGTTTTCCACCCTGCTAGCAGGCTACCGCCAAGCACGCTGGTTGCAAGCACTTTCCTCATTTCCCCTGCCCGCACCCGGCCGACAGGCGAAAAAAACGCCCTGCTGGTAATCCAGCAAGGCGTTTTCAGCATCGAATGACGCCAACCTCAGCCTTTGGCCGCAGCCTGAACCTCAGCAGCGAAATCGACTTCTTCTTTCTCGATACCTTCACCCACCACCAGACGCTCAAACGCGGCGATTTCGGCACCAGCACCCTTCACCAGGGCACCAACAGAGGTATTCGGATCCTTAACGAAGGGCTGATCCAGCAGGCTCACTTCCTTCAGGAACTTGTTGATACGACCGCCCAGCATTTTCTCGACGATCTCAGCCGGCTTGCCTTCCATGTCGGGCTGGGCACGGATGATTTCTTTCTCTTTCTCGAGAACCTCAGCCGGTACCTGATCGCCGCTAACCACCATCGGGTTAACCGCAGCCACATGCATGGCGACATCTTTACCCAGCTCGGCGTCACCACCGTTCAGGGAAACCAGAACGCCGATTTTGCCACCGTGAACATAGGCACCAATAGCGCCTTCGGCCTGCAGCTTGGCAGCACGACGAACCTGGATGTTTTCACCGATTTTCTGAACCAGCGCCTGACGAGTCTCTTCGACAGTCGCGCCATCTTCCAGCTTCAGCTCAGCGATCTTGGCCGCATCGGTTTCACCGGCAGCCAGGGCAGCCGCAGCCACTTTGTTGGCAAAGCCAAGAAAGTTGTCGTCACGGGCAACGAAATCGGTTTCGGAGTTGATCTCTACCATTACGGCAGTCTTGTTGTCATCGCTGGTAGCAACAACAACCGCGCCCTCGGCAGCAGTACGACCGGCTTTCTTGGCCGCTTTGGCCTGGCCGGATTTGCGCATCTCTTCGATGGCCAGCTCGATATCACCATCGGCTTCTACCAGCGCCTTCTTGCACTCCATCATGCCAAGACCGGTACGCTCACGAAGCTCTTTAACCATTGCAGCAGTTACAGCAGCCATGATTATCCTCTCAAACCTGTTAGTTTCGGTAAGATGGGCAGGCTCGCGCCTGCCCGGACAGATCAGCCTTCGGCTTTTTCGCCTTCAGCTTCGTCTTCTACCTCGACGAATTCGCTTTCACCGCCACCCTGGGTCTGGGCGTACTGCTTGCCTTCCAGAATGGTGTCAGCTGCCGCTTTCACGTACAGCTGGATGGCGCGGATGGCGTCATCGTTACCCGGGATCACGTAATCAACGCCATCCGGGTTGGAGTTGGTATCGACAACGGCAACAACCGGAATACCCAGTTTGCGGGCTTCCTGCAACGCGATGTCTTCGTGATCAACGTCGATCACGAACAGGGCATCGGGCAGACCGCCCATGTCCTTGATACCGCCGATGGAACGCTCGAGCTTGTCCATCTCACGCTTGCGCATCAGCGCTTCTTTTTTGGTCAGCTTGTCAAAGGTACCGTCCTGGGATTGTGCTTCCAGGTCACGATAACGCTTGATGGACTGACGAATGGTTTTCCAGTTGGTGAGCATGCCGCCCAACCAACGGTGATCGACGTAGGGCATACCGGCACGAAGGGCTTCTTCACGAACCGCCTTCTGCGCGGCACGCTTGGTACCTACGAACAGAATCTTGTTGTTGCTGGCAGCCAGCTTGTTCAGGAACGACATGGCGTCGTTGAACAGAGGCAGGGTCTTTTCCAGGTTGATGATGTGAATCTTGTTACGGGCGCCAAAGATGTAGGTGTTCATCTTCGGGTTCCAGTAACGGGTCTGGTGGCCGAAGTGCACACCGGCCTTCAGCATATCGCGCATAGTTACGCTGGACATTGTTAATACTCCACTTTGGGTTAGGCCTCCACGCCCCCGCATAAACCCAACCTGTTGCTTCCATAGGGAAATTTCAGGCACCCAGGGCTATGTGTCGGGGCATGTGTGATTTCCTTCCCTGATTCCGGCGGTTACAATGCGTGACCGTTACCGCTGGTGCAGGAAAGCGCGCGCTTTATACCACAGCCGCCCCGGTCAGGCAACGCCAAAGGCGCCATTGGGGCCTGAAGGCGCCCCACCGCAAACTGCCCAACACACTGAAAACGCAGGAGTTTCTCCAAGTCTCATGAATGTCGTCATCAAAACCCCCGAACAGATCGCCAAAATGCGCGAAGCGGGCAAGCTGGCCGCTGAAGTCCTTGAAATGATCGGCGAGCACGTCAAACCGGGGGTCACCACCGAGGAACTGGACCGCATCTGCCATGACCATATCGTCAACAAGCAGCATGCCATCCCTGCCTGCCTGGGTTACCGGGGTTTTCCCAAGTCCATTTGTACCTCGGTCAACCACGTGGTCTGCCACGGCATCCCCAACGACCGCAAGGCCCTGAAAAGCGGCGATATCATCAATATTGATGTCACCGTCATCAAGGATGGCTGGCATGGCGACACGTCCAAGATGTTCTTTGTCGGCGAGCCCTCCGTGCTGGCGCGCCGACTGGTCGACACTACCCGTGAATGCATGATGGCGGGCATTCGCATGGTCAAGCCGGGCGTGCGGCTGGGCGATATCGGGCACCGAATCCAGAAGATGGCTGAAGGCGAGCGTTTCTCGGTGGTTCGCGAGTACTGTGGCCACGGCATTGGCGAAGGCTTCCATGAGGAACCCCAGGTATTGCATTACGGCAAGCCCGATACCGGGCTGGAACTGCAAGAAGGCATGGTCTTTACCATTGAACCCATGATCAACGCCGGCAAGGCCGCCAACAAACTGTTGCCCGATGGCTGGACGGTGGTCACCAAGGACCGCAAGCTCTCCGCCCAGTGGGAACACACCATCGCCGTCACTGCCGACGGTTACCAGGTGCTGACCGCCCGCAACGAAGAAAACGACCTTTACTGACGCCTGCAGCTGGCGAGCTGCACGGTACCTGCATTTACACAGTACCGCTGCCCGCCAGCCCAACCACACAGGATCTCCATGCAGCTTTCACCGGCACTGACCCAGCAACAACTACTGGACGCCCTGCAGGAAAGCGCCCAGCCCGGCCAATATGCCCGCCAGTACCTGGAACAAGGTCAGGAGCGACTCAATCAGGCCTTTGAGATCGCCGACATTACCGATCTGGTACATGCCCGCTCCCAACTGGTGGATCAGGTCATGGTGGGCGCCTGGGCCCTGTTCGGGCTGGCGCAGCGCGACGATGTGGCCCTCGTTGCCGTTGGCGGCTACGGCCGTGGAGAGTTACACCCCTGCTCCGATGTAGATCTGCTGGTGTTACTCGCAGACACCCCTGAACAGTCTGTGTGTGACTGCCTGGAACGTTTTGTCGCTTTCCTCTGGGATATCGGCCTTGAAATTGGCCATGCGGTGCGCACCCTCGACGAATGCGTGGATCTGGCCCGTGACGACATCACCGTAGCCACCAATATCATGGAAGCCCGCACCCTCGCCGGGGAAGACCGTCTGCGCGAGCAACTGGAAGTGCGAACCGGCCCGGAGCACATGTGGGATTCTGCCGCCTTCTTTGCCGCCAAGTGGGAGGAGCAGGTTACCCGCCACAAGCGCTTCAACGACACCGAATACAATCTGGAGCCGGATCTCAAGAATGCCCCGGGAGGCCTGCGCGACATACAGATGATTGCCTGGGTCGCCAAGCGTCATTTCAATGCAGACAGCCTTGAGGCCCTGGTGGGTGCCGGGTTCCTGACCAAGGAAGAATACGCCGTACTGCGCAAGTGCCTGGACTACCTCTGGGAAGTTCGCTGGCAGCTACACGTCCTGACCGGGCGAAGTGAAAACCGCCTGCTGTTCGATCACCAACGCCAGCTCGCCGACCGCCTGGGTCATGAAGATTCCAGCGCCAATCTGGCCGTCGAACATTTCATGAAAGGCTTTTATCGCGTGGCGCTGGCCATGTCGGTGCTCAACGAAATGCTGCTGCAGCTTTTCGATGAGGTGATCCTGCGCTGCGACGACCCCGAAAAGGTCCGCCCCCTGAACCGTCGTTTTCAGGTCCGTAACGATTACCTGGAAATCACCAGTGACGACGTCTTCGAAAAGAGCCCCTCGGCCCTGCTCGAAACCTTTGTCCTGATGGCTCAAAACCCGGACCTGAAAGGTATCCGGGCGTCCACTGTTCGAGCCCTGATCTACAACCGGCGACAGATTGACGAGGCGTTCCGCAACAATCCGGTCAATACCGGTTTGTTCATGCAGCTTCTGCGAAGCCCTCATGCCCTGTTTTCACAACTTCGGCGCATGAAACGCTACGGCATTCTCGGCAAGTACCTGCCGGAATTCGGCGGCATCATCGGCATGATGCAATACGACCTGTTCCATATTTATACGGTCGATGCGCACACCCTGCTGGTGATCAAAAATATGCGCCGGTTGCGCTATGAGGACCTGCGCGACGAATTTCCGCTGGCCAGCGAAGTGTTCTACCGACTTCCCAAGCCGGAGCTGCTTTACGCAGCAGGCCTGTATCATGACATTGCCAAGGGCCGCGGTGGTGACCACTCTGAACTTGGTGCAGTGGATGCCATCGACTTTTGCCAGCGCCATGGCCTGAGTGCCTGGGACGGCAAGCTGGTGGCCTGGCTGGTCAAAAGCCACCTGATGATGAGTGTGACGGCTCAACGCAAGGACATTTCCGACCCGGACGTGGTCTACGAATTCGCCCGCAAGGTGGGCGATCTGGTGCATCTGGATTATCTCTACGTGCTTACCGTGGCAGATATCAACGCCACCAATCCGACGCTCTGGAATTCCTGGCGCGCCTCGCTGCTCCGCCAGCTGTACACCGAAACCAAGCGCGCACTGCGGCGGGGCCTGAATAACCCGGTAGAGAAGCAGGACTGGATTGACGAAACCCGCGATGTGGCCATGAGGCTACTGACCGGTCAGGATCATGATGCAGCGGAAATCGAAACCCTGTGGGCTAACATCGGTGACGAATATTTCCTGCGTGAAACGCCACGGGATATCGCCTGGCACACCGAAGCACTGCTGGACCGGGATGACCCCAACGACCCGCTGGTGTTGATCCGCGAATCCAGCCAGAGCGTGTTGGCAGGTGGCTCACAGATCTTTATTTACACCCCGGACACCCGCAACCTGTTTAGTGCCACGGTGAATGCACTCGATTCCCTTGGGCTGACCATCATGGATGCCCGCATTATCACCAGTGCCGACGGTTTCAGTCTGGATACCTATATCGTTCTGGATGAGCACGGCACACCCATCGGCGAAGACTGGGCCCGTATCGAACAGATTCGCAAGACGCTGACGGAAACCCTGAAATACCCGGAGCGCTTCGCCAGTACCGTCAGCCGGCGGATGCCTCGCCGCAACAAGCATTTTGATGTCCCCACCCAGGTACTGATCAGCAACGACATCGTCAACGACCGCACCGCCGTGGACATTCATACCCTGGACCGCCCCGGTCTGCTCGCCCACATCGGCCGCATTTTCATG
The DNA here is from genome assembly GCF_000475295.1 of Alcanivorax sp. P2S70. NCBI lineage: Bacteria > Pseudomonadati > Pseudomonadota > Gammaproteobacteria > Oceanospirillales > Alcanivoracaceae > Alcanivorax > Alcanivorax sp. P2S70. Next base: position 112,175 of record NZ_AXBZ01000007.1, on the reverse strand, counting down.
CGTTTCGAACTGTTGGTGCAAAATGCCCGCATTGCCACCCTCGGCGAACGGGCGGAAGACGTCTTCTTTATTACCGATCTCGACGGTGAACCGGTATCTGACCCGGCGCTTTGCCTGGAACTTCAGGAAGCCCTGACCCGCGAGCTCGACGACAAGAACAACGGAAAACAGTAAACCATGAATCCAGATCTTGAACGGTTGCACCCCTACCCGTTTGAAAAACTGAAAACGCTGTTCAGCGGCCTGCCTGCCTCTGACAAGAGCCCGATTGCACTTTCCATTGGAGAGCCTAAACACCCTTCGCCGGATTTTGTGCAGCAAGTCCTCAAGGACAACACACACAGGCTCTCGAACTACCCCACTACCGCTGGCATTGCCGAGCTGAGTGAAGCCATTGGCCAATGGCTGACCCGTCGCTTTCATCTGAAGCAAGTGGATGCCGCCAGCCAGGTGCTACCGGTGAACGGCACCCGGGAAGCGCTGTTTGCCTTCACTCAGGCAGTGATCGACCGCCAGCGGCATCCGCTGGTGCTGATGCCCAATCCGTTCTATCAGATTTACGAAGGTGCCACCCTGCTGGCTGGCGGCGAGCCCATGTACCTGCCGTGCACCGACAGCACGGGTTTGCAGCCTGACTTTGATGCCGTCAGCGAAGACACCTGGACCCGGACCCAGCTGCTGTTTATCTGCACGCCGGGTAACCCAACCGGGGCGACCCTCAGCAAGGCACAACTGAAAGCACTGATACAGCTGGCGGACAAATACGATTTTGTGATCGCCTCCGATGAGTGTTACTCGGAAATCTACCGTGACAAGCCGCCCACCGGGCTGCTGGAAGCCTGTGCAGAAATGGGCCGTCACGACTACCGCCGCTGCGTGGTCTTTCATTCCCTGTCCAAACGCTCCAACCTCCCGGGGCTGCGCTCGGGCTTTGCGGCCGGCGACAGCGAAGTGCTCAAGCGCTTTCTCCGCTATCGGACCTACCACGGCTGCGCCATGCCGATTCATCACCAGCTGGCCAGTATTGCCGCCTGGAATGACGAAGCCCATGTTGAGCAAAACCGCGCCCTCTACCGGGAAAAATTCGATGCCGTGCTGGACATTCTCGGTGGCCCCCTTAAGGTTAGCGCCCCGGCGGCCGGCTTTTATCTGTGGCCCAAAACGCCCATCAGCGATGAGGATTTCGCCAAACGGCTACAGGCAGAACAAAACGTCACCGTGCTTCCCGGCCGCTACCTGTCCCGCACCGTCAATGGCAAGAACCCGGGGGAAAAGCGGATAAGAATGGCACTTGTGGCACCGCTGGAAGAATGCATCGAGGGAGCTCAACGCATCAAGGCTTTGCTGGATACCCTCTGACATAGCTGTAGGAGCGTCGCTCGCGGCGCGTTCACAACCGTCATTTAAAGTCGGTTTTACCACAGAGCTCACCGAGTTCACTGGGATAAAACAATGGGTTTTCCCTGTGCCTCTGTGTTCCCTGTGCTGAGGTTGCTTTTGATCCTGGTGAGAAATCGCGCCGCCAGCGGCGCGCCTTCGGAAAGGTTTGGAAAGGAAGAATCATGGAACTGACCATCTTCGGCATCAAGAACTGCGATACCATGAAGAAAGCCATGAAATGGCTGGATGACAACGGGGTTGCCTACCATTTTCACGACTACAAGAAAGAAGGCGTTCCTGAGCAGCGCCTGCGTGAATGGCTGGAAGCGCTGGGCTGGGAAACCGTGATCAACAAGCGCGGCACCACCTGGCGCAAACTCGATGATGGCATCAAGGCAACCATGAACACGGAAAAAGCGGTGACCGTGGCCTTGGAGAATCCGTCCGTCATCAAACGCCCGCTTCTGCAAAACGACAGTTTCATCACCGCCGGCTTCAATGCCGACGAGTGGCAACAGACTTTGAAATAAACGTCGGACGTCCGACGTAGAAATGAGAGGACATCATGAGCAACTATTTCGCTATCGCCCTGGGCTGCGGCACCAAGAACCGTAACGACAACTGGCTGGAAGTCTACTATCCAGACCCGGCGCTGCACCCGGACGCCAAGCTGGTAGAGGTGATTCGTGAAGAGCTGGACTACCAGGGTGGCAACGCCGCCATTGAACTGACCCACCGTCAGGTCCAGCACATTGCCCGCGAGTGGCGTGAGGCGGGCTTCGAGCACGAAGCCAGCTATGCCGTAGCGTTCCAGGAAAGCGATCGCCCCGTGGTGCTGACCGTGCTGGAAACAGATGCCGAGCCGGCCACCACCCCGGAAGCCTATCTCAAGCTGCATTTGATCTCTCACCGTCTGGTGAAACCCCACGGCGTCAACCTGGCCGGCATGTTCCCACTGCTGCCTAACGTGGCCTGGACCAACGAAGGTGCGGTAGACCTGGAAGAGCTGCAGGAGCGCCAGCTGATGGCCCGCCTCAATGGCAAGGTGCTGGAAGTGAACAGCGTGGACAAATTCCCGAAAATGACGGACTACGTGGTCCCTGCCGGCGTGCGTATTGCCGACACCTCCCGGGTTCGCCTGGGCGCCTACGTTGGCGAAGGCACCACCATCATGCACGAAGGTTTCATCAACTTTAACGCGGGCACCGAAGGCCCCGGCATGATCGAAGGTCGAATCTCTGCCGGTGTATTTGTAGGCAAGGGCTCCGACATCGGTGGCGGCGCCTCCACCATGGGCACCCTGTCCGGTGGCGGCAATATCATTATCTCCCTGGGCGAAGGCTGTCTGCTCGGTGCCAATGCGGGCACCGGCATCCCCCTCGGCGACCGCTGCACTGTCGAGGCAGGCCTGTACATCACTGCCGGTTCCAAGGTCCAACTGATGGATGACAAAGGCGAGCTGGTCGACACCGTCAAGGCCCGTGATCTGGCCGGGAAGTCCGACCTGCTGTTCCGCCGCGACACCATCAGCGGTGCCGTTCAGTGCCTCACCAACAAAAGCGCCATCGCACTGAACGACGAACTGCACAAGCACAACTAAAACAGCGACAAGCGACGAGTCACAAGCCACGAGCAGACCTTCCGGGTTTGCCGGCTTGTAACTTGTGGCTTGAGGCCTGGAGCTGAATTTAATGTCCCGCACCCTCGACTACACCAAGGAACTCATCCGTCGCGCCTCCGTCACCCCGGAAGATGAAGGCTGTCAGGACTGGATGATTGAAAAACTCGAAGAACTGGGCTTCGAATGCGAAACCCTGTGGTTTGAGGAGGTCCGCAACTTGTGGGCTCGCCGGGGTACGCAAGGGCCAGTTTTCGCCTTTGCCGGGCATACCGACGTGGTTCCGACCGGAGATGTCTCCGCCTGGAAATACGATCCATTCACCCCGACCGAGGAAGGCGACTTGCTCTACGGGCGCGGTACAGCGGACATGAAGGGCTCCATTGCCGCCATGATGGTGGCCATTGAAGACTTCGTGGCGGCCAACCCCAATCACGCAGGCAGCCTGGCCCTGCTGATCACCGCTGACGAAGAAGGCCCTTCCGTCAACGGTACGGTCAAGGTAGTGGAAACCCTGCAGGCACGTAACGAACACATCGACTACTGCCTGGTGGGCGAACCTTCCTCAACGAATACCGTGGGGGATGTCATCAAGAACGGCCGCCGGGGTTCACTGGGCGCCCGGCTGATCGTCAAAGGAATCCAGGGGCATGTGGCCTACCCGCATCTGGCACGCAACCCGGTCCACGATGCGGCGCCGGCACTCGCGGAGCTGGCCGCCGCGGAATGGGACAAGGGTAATGACTTTTTCCCTGCCACCAGTTTCCAGATCTCCAACATCAACGCCGGAACCGGGGCCACCAATGTGATTCCCGGTACCTGCGAAGTGATCTTCAACTTCCGCTTTTCCACCGAACTGACTGACGCCATCCTTCGTGAGCGCACCGAGGCCATCCTGGACAAGCATGGTCTGGACTACGATCTGACCTGGACGCTTTCAGGCCAGCCGTTCCTTACCGATCGGGGCGCACTGGTGGATGCCACTGTCACGGCCATTCGCGACGTCACCGGCAAAGAAACCGAACTGTCTACCGCTGGCGGCACCAGTGACGGACGCTTTATCGCACCCACAGGTAGCCAGGTCGTAGAGCTCGGCCCCATCAATGCCACCATCCACAAGGTCGATGAGCACACCAGCATCAGCGAACTGGATACCCTCACGGCAATCTATACCCGGTTGCTGGGGAATTTGATGGGCGGCGCCTGACGCAACACCGCCCGCTCGAAGCCCATCAGCCCATCACCCGCAGGCTGGCTCCGACAGTTTGAGGTGATCGGCAGTGGAAACCTGGCCTCTGAGAGAACTTGCCTGCAAGCGAGCCCGATAGCGAGCTACCCGCACACATCCGCATACCGGCGGGGGCGCCTACAGCGGCTCCACTTTATCCGCTACCATGGGTGAAACATCGAGCACCGGGGACAACAATGTGGCTGCATGAAATACCCGTGGGAGGCCTGCTGGTCAGCCCCATGGTGTTATTCGTACTGCTTGGCTTATTGCTGACGGCCCTGACCTGGTGGGTACTGCGCTTGCTCGGCTGGCACCAACAAATCTGGAAAGCCGCCTGGCTGTATTTGTCACTGTTTGTCTGTTACCTGGCGCTGTCAGTGCGCCTGCTGAGTTAAGGACACAGATGCTGATGTCTCAACGTCTACGCATACTCATCACTGTCATCGCCGTGATCATCGCCCTGCTTGCTGGCAACTGGGTGTGGAATTACTACCTGTATGCTCCCTGGACCCGCGACGGTAAAGTCCGGGCAGAAATCATTACGCTGTCTCCCGACGTTTCCGGCTGGGTAGCAGAGTTATCCGTGGGCGACAACCAGCAAGTACGCAAGGGCGACCCGCTATTTCGCATCGACGACCGACGTTACCTGGCTGCCCTCTCCCAGGCCGAGGCCCGCCTTGCCTATCAGCAAGCCAGTTACCAGCTCGCGCAGAAGCGACATGAACAAGCCACACAAAACGACCAGGAACAAACGCAACTGGCCCTGCAGCAAGCGGCGGCCAACATGGCCATGGCCGAAGCCGAACTGGAGAGTGCAAAACTCAATCTGGAGCGCACCCGCATCAGCGCTCCTGCCGACGGTACGGTGGCCAATCTGGCGCTTCAGGAAGGCAACTTTGTGAAACAGGGCGAGCCCGTACTGTCCATGGTCCGCGAGAACAGCTTCTATGTGACCGGCTATTTCGAAGAAACCAAGCTGCCGCTGGTGCATGTAGGTCAATCTGCCACCGTGGTACTGATGAATGGTGCCCATGCACTCAACGGCAAGGTCACCAGCGTCGGGCAGGCTATCGCCAATGCCAACACCCGTACCGATCAGCAACTGCTGCCACAGGTACAACAAACCTTTAACTGGGTACGACTGGCACAGCGAATTCCCGTCCATATCGAGCTTGAATCGGTCCCCGATGACCTGCTGATCGCTGCAGGTATGACGGCCACCGTGCGGCTACACGATGACCCTTGATTCCCGACTGGCGACAATCCTGACGCCAGACCGGCAATCGCTGCTGTTTGCCCTCAAGGGCATTCTCGCCATGGCACTGGCCCTGTGGCTGGCCATGCTGATGCAACTGGAACGCCCCTACTGGGCTCTGATTTCTGCGGTCTTTCTGCAAATTCGGCCGGAAACCGGACTGGTGATTGAAAAAGGCCTGTGCCAGATCGGCGGCACACTGGTCGGCGGGGCCGTCGGGCTGATGATCCTGGCCTGGTTACTGCCCTACCCTCTGCTGGCCATTGTCTGTCTGATGCTGTGGATCGGTCTCAACGCCGGCGCATCCGCCTGGCTACGTCAGGCCAATTTCATCTACGGCTTCGCCATGGCCGGCATCACCGCCACACTGATTGTGGTGATCTCCATAGCCAATCCCCACGCCACCAGCAGTATTGGTATCTTTCATGTGGCCACCGCCCGTGTCAGCGAGATCATCCTCGGCGCCACCTGCGCCACCCTGGTCAGTAATCTGTTCTGGCCAGCCCATGTGGCGGGCCTGCTACGCAATCATGCCCGCAATGCCCTCAACCAGACGCTGGCCTATCTGGAGCTGGAGCTTAATCCTGCCGGCACCCACGCCACCCGCCACCAGCAAGTGGACAGCTTGCTGCAGGACATCTTTGCCCTGAGTGATGACAGCTCCGCCGTTTTCTATGAAGGCAGCCAGGGCCCGGGGCGAGCAAGGGCGGCAACCATGGTGTGTCACAAGACCCTGTCCCTGATTGCCCGCATTCGCGTGATCGGCCGCCTGATGCGCAATCATGACGACCTGCTCACCGATGAGATCCGTGATGTCCTGACACAACTGCGGCAGTCGTTCCTGCGCATGCGAGAAACCCACTCCGCCGAGCAAGCCATGGAAGAAGCCCAGCAGCTTCGCCATACCCTGCGCACAGCCCGTAAAGCGCAACGCAGCACGGTCCCCGCTCTGCAACGGCGTTTCTATCTGGTCGCCCTGAACCTGACCAGCGACCTGATCCTGGCACTGGAAGCCAACCGTGCCCTGTACCACAGCCGCGAGATGCAGCTGCGCCCGCCGTCATTGAAACCCTATCGCGACTGGCAAGTGGCCGCCGCCGTTGGCCTGCGCAGCGCGCTGGTGTTCTTGATTGCTGCCGGGCTCTGGGTGGGCACCGCCAGTCCCATGGCGATCATGCTGATGGTCATGCCGGTGATGTTCACCATTCTGTTTGCCCGGTTACCCGAGCCGGACCTGGTACTCAAGCGGGCGACCTTCACCTCGGTACTGGCCACCCCTGTCAGCCTGTTTTTCGCCCTGCCGCTGCTGGCCATGGCCAATGGCAGCTTCCCCCTGCTACTGGTGGTGCTGACAGCCCCCCTGTTTGTCGCACTGCTGGCGATCAGCAAGAAAGAAACGCTCGCCTACGGTCTGGGCTTTTGTACTCCCTACATCATTCTGGTCCAGCCGGGTAATGACATGGATTTTGATGTGGCCAGGGTCGCCAGCAACGGGCTGGCCATCACCGCTGGTATTTTTATCGCTTTTCTCATGTTCCGTCTGATCACGCCCCCCAACGGCGCCGGGCTGCGCAGGCGCTTGATTCGTCATACGGCCAATGATCTCAGACGAGTGACCGAAGGCCCCCGTGCGCAACAGGAGGACTGGTTCAACGCCCGCATGGCCGACCGCCTGCGCTGGCTGACCGTGTGCGACAAGGCTCTGCCAGAAACCCGGCGACACTTCACTGACCTTGGGCTCACCGGCCTGAACCTGGGCCAGGTATCACTCTGGATCCACAGTCACCTGCATGAAGACAGCTCACCCAGGGTGCGTGAGTGCGCCAGGCAATGGCAGGATGCGCTGGCCCATGGTTATCAGCTTTGCGCCCAAGGCAAAACTGACAGCCAGTTTTTGAATCGCTCTGCTGAACTGTTGCGAGCCCTGCAAGGGGCCGGAGTGAATCACACCCAGAAACTGCAGATCACCGGCGCTCTCGAGCGCATTGATCTTACCTTCCAGCGCATGGCCACACGCCTGAAAGAAGGCGTCACCGACCCGGACATTGTCCCCGGAGACCTGACAGAACGGCCCATACAGCCCTAGCCACAGTGTCTACTCTGTGTTTCCCTAAAGGTACTTGGATTCCGTTTTCAGCCCGGCGAAGTCCGCACTTCGCATGATAGAGAGCCCACCCCATGACTATTCAGGAAACCCTGCAACCCGGTGTTGTGGTTGATACCAATCCAGCCACCGGCAAAGCCGTGGCCGAGCTTAACGAAACCGACCTGACACGCCTGCCAGCCATCATTGCCGGCGCTCGTGAAGCCCAGGCAATCTGGGCCGCCAAGTCGTTCAAGGAACGAGCCCGGCATATCCAGATGATGCGCAGCTACATTGTCGATCGGGCCGATGATCTGGCTCGTATTGTCAGTGAAAGCAACGGCAAGACCCTGACCGACGCTCTGGCCACCGAAGTCCTGCCCTGCGCTCTCGCCTGTAACTGGTATGCACGCAATGCAGAAAAGCACCTGAAAGCCTCCCGCCGAGCCCCTGGAAGCCTGCTGTTCTTCAACAAGCGCACGGAAATGTTGCGCCTGCCACTGGGTGTGGTTGGCATTATCAGTCCCTGGAACTATCCGCTGTCCATTCCCTTTGGCGAAATCGTCATGGGGCTGATGGCAGGTAACGCCATTATCCTCAAAGTGGCAGCCGCCACGCCGGCGGTTGGGCGGGCTATCGAACAGATCGTCACTGCCGGTGAACTACCTGAAGGCCTGTTCACCCACGTGGTGGGGTCCGGTTCAAAAGTCGCCACCGGATTTTTCGAGAACGGGATCAACAAACTGTTCTTTACCGGCAGTGTCCCGGCCGGCAAGACCCTGATGGCGCAGGCTGCGCAAACCCTGACCCCGGTGTCACTGGAGCTGGGCGGTAACGATCCCATGATCGTGCTGGAAGATGCCGATCTAGAGCGCGCTACCAACGGCGCCGCCTGGGGCGGGTATCAGAATGCCGGGCAGAGCTGTGGCGGTGTTGAGCGTATCTATGTGGTGGACGCGGTCTACGACGCCTTCGTGGAGCTGATGGCCCGCAAGACCCGACAGCTGCGTCACGGCGTTGGCTGCAAGGGCTTTGACGTGGATATCGGTAGTCTGACCACCGCAGGTCAACTGCGTACCGTGCAACAGCACGTGGAGGATGCTCTCGCCAAGGGGGCCCGAATCGAAGCCCAGTCTCGCCCCGTCGGTGATGTGGATAACGGCTACTTCTTCCCGGCCACCCTGCTGACCCAGGTCACTGATGACATGCTGACCGTCTGCGATGAAACCTTTGGCCCGGTCATTGCAGTTCAGCGCGTGGCCAATGAAGAGGAAGCCATTCGCAAGGCCAATGATTCCCACCTTGCACTGACCTCCTCCGTCTGGACCCGGGACAACAAGCGCGGCCGCGCCATTGCCGCCCGCCTGGAATCCGGGGTCACCACCGTCAACGATCATCTCTATACCCATGGCCTGTCCGAAACCCCCTGGGGCGGCGGCAAACAGTCCGGCATCGGCCGCACCCACGGCCCCGAAGGGCTGGAAGAGATGACCCAGGCCAAAGTGGTCAACTGGGACATCCTTCCCTCCAAACGGAATATCTTCTGGTATCCCTTCGATCAAGCCACCTATAACGGCCTCAAGAACGCCATGCAGTTTGTCTTCCCCAGCGGCATTGCCCAGTGGCTCAGCGCCTCACTGAAACTCACCCCCTTCCTGGTGAAGAAGATGTTTACGCGCTGGAAAACGGATTAAGGCAGTTAATAGTTAACAGTGAATAGTGCGCGGGTTCAGGCCCGTGCCGCACACAGATCAGAGGCCGCGCCCATACCTTGGGCGTGGCCTCTTTCGTTTGTGAGAATTCGCAATGGCATCGAGAGAATCACTCAGGATCTGACGTGGATCATGGTAGTTTGGGATTCCAGGTCTATGCTGAAAGCGAGAATTCAGGGAGGGTAACCCATGTACACAGACACAATGGTCATCGCCAGCATTGCCGTTATTGGTGGCATCTTCCTGTTTGCTGGTTGTTTCGCCTTGTTCATCTGGCTGGATGCCGCCAACGACGAAGACTCCAGCGAAAAACATTAATTCTCTATCCAGAAACAAGAAGGCCGCGCCCAAGCATGGGCGCGGCCTCTGATCTGTGTGCGGCACGGGCCTGAACCCGCGCACTATTCACTGTTAACTAACCCCATCAATCCACGCCTGCGTCGGCACATACCACCACGAACTCATTACCGGCCGACTGAAGTCCAGCAGGCGATCACGCACGGTATCATCCGCAATGCCATACATACGCCGTAACAGGTAGTCGTGACGGTCAAGCTCACAGGCAAAAGCCACAAAGTAGAGGCCATGCTCAGTCGTGTCTCCGTATGGCACCGAGCGACGCCACATTTTTTGAGGGACACCATCGCGGTCCACATCAGTACGCCCCACATGGGAATCCTCCGGCATATCCTCCGGAGAAAACTCCACGGCATCCACCTTTGTTCGGCCAAACACTTTTTCCTGATCAGGGACGCCCAGTTCGTTAAAGGCCTTAAGGTTATGAACCCACTTCTGTGTCAGCAACCAGCTCCCTCCGGCACCAGGATGAGGTTCGGCAATAAAGGTCGCCTTTTCCGCTTTTTCGCCAGAGGGGTTACCGATACCATCCACGAAACCGGTCAGATCACGCATATCGTGATAAACGAAACCATTCAGTTCCAGCTGGGTACTAAAGACCTCATCGACAAGGTCTCGCACCTTGAGTCCGGTATCGAACACATCGCTGCGGCTCTTGCCCTGTACCCAGACCCACAGATCACCCTGGGTTGCCGGCACATGGCCCTCAAGAGAAAATGGCGGAAAGCTGAAGCGAGTATCAAGTCGGCTCCACAATTCCGGCCCCAGCGCCAGAATTACCGGCGTCTGCTCGCTTTTCAGGGCATTCAGTGCCGCCAACGCCCTGCGGATGGCCTGTTCATCCCGGCCACTGCCAAGGCTCAGCTCGAAAAAAAGGTGGTACTGATAACTGCGATCGAAGATCCCCGCTTGCGGTGTAGACACCTGCGACTCCTTGGATACCCGGTTAAGGTCGACAGGCATTTTAGCAGGCAACCGCGCTAACCCGTAGCCATAGTGTGGGAAAAGAGCGCCAATTTGAAACAAATTGAAATATCCATTGGTGTTCGCGCCAGCCCCCTTTCGCTAAACTTGGCACACATTAGTCACCTGATAGCCACTATGAATCCTTGGTTTGGCCTGGACCGACTGGCCTTTTTCCTGATCCGCATTTTCTTGCGCTTGTGTACACGTGCTAACGCCCTGCCCGGCAATGTGGATGACCTGCAACTGGCCCCCAATACCCCGGTGGTCTATGTGCTGCGCGAACGCTCGGCATCAGACGCTGCCGCGGCTGACCAGTCTGCGCGACGCCTGGGGCTTTCTTCCGCACTGGGCGGCTTGACGCTGGGGCAGACGCGCCTTCGCCACAGCTATTTCCAGCTCTACCGTCGTCAATTCGGTAATCGCCGCCAGCGCAGTCCGATCTCCCCTCCCCGGTTGGAAAAGCTGGTGGCAGCGCTCCGCGAAACGCCTGGCGCGGATGTGCAACTGGTGCCGGTCTCAGTGTTCTGGGGGCGACGCCCCGAGAAGGAAAGTTCATTCTGGCGCCTGTTGTTTTCAGATAACTGGTCCCCTGCCGGCTTTATCAAGAAATTCTTCATCATCGTCACCCAGGGGCGCCAGCTGTATGTGCAGTTCAGTCGCCCCATGTCACTTCGCAAGCTGGTGGATGAATGCGAGACTGACGAACAGGCCGTACGCAAGGCATCAAGAATTCTGCGAGTCCATTTCCGCCGCCAGAAAGAGGCCGCCATTGGCCCGGATCTCTCCCACCGTCGTACCCTGGTCAACACTGTAGTTGACGACCCTTCCGTTCAGGCCGTCATTGAAGAAGAGTCCCGAAATCAGGGCGTCAGCAAGGACAAACTGGAGGCGAAAGCCCGCAGTTACGCGATGGAAATCGCCGCTGACTATTCCCACACGGTGATCCGTTCCCTGGAATTGTTTCTGAACTGGGTCTGGAACCGGCTGTACGGCGGTATCCGGTTGTACAACATGGACAACCTGACCAAGGTCGCCGGTGATCACGAGGTGATCTATGTGCCCTGTCACCGCAGCCACATCGATTACCTGCTGCTGTCTTTTGTGGTCTTCCGTAACGGGCTGGTGCCCCCGCACATTGCCGCGGGCATCAACCTTAACCTGCCGGTGGTGGGCACCATCCTTCGCCGTGGTGGCGCCTTCTTCATGCGTCGAAGCTTCCGCGATAATCCGCTCTATGCCAGTGTGTTCAGCGAATACCTGCACACGATCACTGCCCGTGGTTTCTCTATTGAATACTTTGTCGAAGGGGGGCGTAGCCGCAGTGGCCGGATGCTGAAGCCTCGCACCGGCATGCTCGCCATGACCCTGCGCAGTTTCCTGCGTGACTCGCGTAAACCCATCGCCTTCGTACCAGTCTATATTGGTTACGAGAAAGTCATCGAATCCGGTTCCTATATCGGAGAGTTGCACGGCGAAAAGAAACAGAAAGAATCCATTTTCGGGCTGATGAAATCCCTGTCTGTCCTGCGCAGCTACTTTGGCCAGGTCCACGTTAACTTTGGCGAGCCCATTAAACTGGTGGACTATCTGGACCAGCATCACCATAACTGGCGCAACGAATCGCTTGGCTCGACAGAGAATCCACCCTGGTTCAAGCACGTGGTGAATGAACTCGGTCAGGATGTGGTGGAGTCCATCAATGCCGCAGCGGTAGCCAATCCCATCAATCTGCTGAGCCTTGCCCTGCTGGCCTCGCCCAAGCACACCATGGACATCGGCCAGCTGCACCAGCAACTGAGCCTGTATATTGATCTGCTGAAACTGGCGCCGTACAGCGATACGGCGGCGCTAGGCTGCACTGATGCCCAGGAAATTATCGATTACGGGCTGGATAACGACTTCCTGATTCGTATCAAGCACCAGCTCGGAGATGTGGTTACGACCGACCAGAAAAGCGCCCTGCAGATGGCCTACGTGCGAAACAACAGCCTGCATCTGTTTGTACTCCCTGGCCTGGTCTGCTCTCTGGTGATGAACGCCCGCGAGATCCGCATGGACGTGTTGCAGAATATGGTCCGCCTGCTCTACCCCTTCCTGCGTAATGAGTACTTCCTGCATTGGGACGAAGGTGATGAACTGTCACAGGCAGTAGAAGAAGTCGCGTCAGTGTTGGAACGCTGTAAACTTGTCCGTCGCCAAGGCGACAGCCTGATGGGAGCTGCCTTGCACACCCACGAGGCAGACATGCTCAATCACTTGGGCAAAACCGTCCTGCCCTCCTTGGAGCGTTACTACCTGACTATTCGCCTGCTGGTTCAGCGAGGCTCAGGTATTCTGACTGCGGATCAACTGGGTGAACTGGCGCACCAGACCGCGCAGCGATTGTCATTACTTTACGAGTTCAACTCACCAGAGTTTTTTGACAAGGTCGTTATCAAACACTTTATCAGTCAGCTATACAGCACTGGACTGGTGACTCCTGATGACAACGGGCAACTCAACTTCGATAGCAAGCTTGAAGCACTGGATGATGAAGCACGGCGGATCCTTAGCGCCGACATCAGCGATGCTATTCAGCGTGTCACCCGCCTCCAGGGGTAAGCAGAGCCAACGCAGCCCTTAGGGCTGCGTTGGCTCACATCCCATTTAGAATCGATAAAGTAATGCCAGAGAGTAATTAAAACTCTCGAGATCCAGTTCCATCCCTTCGGCAAAGGGCACACTCACCCCTTCCTTAAAGGCGCGATCCTCAGTGGTTACCGATCCAGCATCAAGATAATAAATCGATAAATCCGTGCTGATATGATCCGTGAACCAATACATCAAGCCACCACCCAGACGAATTGCCCAGTCCGTGTCGTCGCTGTCGTTTATCGTCGCACTGGTAGTAGGAATACGGGTACTGACAGCCTCAAAGCGATTCACCGCCAGTCCGAGGCCACCGCCAATGTAAGGATCAAAAAAACCTCCAGCCTGGGCGTCTCTGAAGTGAAAATACCCGTTCACCATAAATACGCGACTATAAACCTCCGCGGTAACCGTACCGGTCACTGAATCATTACGGGTATAGGTAACCTGATCGGTATCCGCATCACCGAGCCCCAGATCAAGCGCCAGCTCCGCGCGAAAATGTGGCGTAACAAAGTAACCCGCACTCAAAACGATGAGCTCATCCCCCCCCGGGTCATAATTTCCCATCGTGATCTGATCATAACCATCATGTTTGATAGCCATATCCTGACTTCTAAAATCAGAATACGCATAACCGAGTCTGACGTAGGCATCCCCCAATGCGTGCGATGACACTGCCAGCACGAGCAGCCCCACATAAATCCCCTTCATGGCCTTCTCCCAAAAAAGTGAACCAGTTATCAATACAACGATTGCTGGCACACTGACCATCAGGAAATGGGGAGTAGAACAAATAATGGAGAGAAGGAGAAAAGGTGCCGGAGAAATCCCTAGCCCATGAGATAAACATCAAAACGCACAGCCTTACCCTTCTGGCTAAATCCTGGTGTTTTACCGGCCAGATCAGGCGCCTTGCCAGGTCGTTTCACAACGACCCTGTGCGGCTGCAATGACATCGCCCAGGCAAGCAGCGCCTCTTCTTCTGCAGGTTGAGGATACGCACACAACACCTGCAGCCAGCGCAAATCTTTCTTTACGGCGGCGCTTTTCTCGCGGGCAGGAAACATGGGATCGAGATACACGGCATGCCAGACATCCGCTGGCACCTGAACACTGTCCTGACACGGCAGTAGCGTCATCTTTGCCGACAGGGCCGGAGGCGCTCGGCGCAGGCCATCTTCCAGCATGGCATGGATATAGGGGGAGCGTTCAACAAGAGTGACATCAAACCCCGCCTGCGCCATGAGGGCGGCGTCCCGGCCAAGACCGGCAGTCGCATCAAGGATCTGGTGGCGGTCATCACGGGGCTTGCCCAGCGCCTTGATCAGGCGCTCGTGGCGCACCCGTTCCGGGCTCAGGCGGTAGCCTTGCTTGCCATCGGTAAAATTTACGCTGAGCGGCGTTTCCTTGCCCCCGGGGACCCACAGTGCCAGGGCATCCTGATACCAGCCCATGACCAGTGAATGGCCCTGCGCTTGCGCCGACAGCTCGTCGGCAACGGCCTCACCGGGTAGCCCCTCCGGGCAACCCGGTAATAGTCCCAGTGCCGCTTTACTCACCAAGTCAGGCCAGCCATACCAGCAGCGCCACACCCAGGATCAAGCGGTAAATCACAAATGGCAGCATGCCGATACGCTCAAGCAAACGGATGAAGAACACAATGGTCAGGTAGGCGGTTACTGCACTGACACCCGCTCCCAGGGCCATCATTCCCCAATCCACGGGCAGTTGTTGTTCCAGCAGATCCTTGCTCTTGAGCAGCGCGGCACCAAGAATGACCGGAATGGACAGCAGGAAGGAAAACCGGGCCGCCTCTTCGCGGCGATATCCCAGCGCCAGCGCAGCCGTAATCGTGATACCACTGCGCGACGTGCCGGGAATCAGCGCCAGAGCCTGGGCGAAACCGATCAACAATGCCCCCGCCACACCCAGGGTTGTGAGCGCCCGGGAGCGCTTGCCATAGGCATCGGCCAGCCACAGCAACGCGCCGAACAGCAAGGTGGTAATCGCGATCACCAGCGCCGAGCGCAGTTCCCGTTCAATCCAGTCATCGCCCAGAAAGCCGAACACCACCGCAGGAACCGTGGCAAGCCCCACCAGCAATGCCAGTCTCAGATCCTGGTTCATGCGTCGTTGACTGACTGCCTGCCCCGCCCCACCCAACATGGCGAGCAGGTCACGCCGGTAATAGGCCATAACCGCCACCAGGGTGCCAACGTGCACCGCCACATCAAAGGCCAGGCCCTGATCCGGCCAGCCGAGGACTTCGGAAGGCAGAATCAGGTGCGCCGAACTGGAGATGGGAAGAAACTCGGTCAGCCCCTGAATAAGGGCCAGCACCAGTGCCTGAAACCAATCCATGGAAAATCCTTTCTACTACAATCAAGAAAGATCAGCAGGCATGCCAGAGACATACCCTGCATTCATTTTTCGCTGGCGGTTACCTTGTAGCCCTGTAAAAACTCAGGGGGCATGCGCCTCGGTTTGCCAGAATCCAGAGCGACACAGACCCAGCGGGTTTTGCCTCGCAACAAGGTCACGCCATCGGATTCGCGAATGATCTGGTAGCGACGGGTAATGCTGATTCGCTGATCATTCTCGATAATCCAGGTTCCCACCTGTAGCTTTTCCCCTTCGAAGGCTGGCGCCAGGTATTCCACTTCGGTGTGGCGAGCCACCATGCCACGATTGAGCTTTTGGTAGAGATCCCAACCGAGCCCCAGCACGGTGGTATGGTGCCAGGCGATCTGCTCCATGAAGCGCAGGTATTCGGTATTGTTTACATGCCCCATGACATCAATGGCTTCAGCAGGCACCGTCACATCCAGCACATGGACGTTGGGCAGATCCCAGTTACTCATCGAACAGCTCCCTGTATCACCTGGTCGCGAAGGTAAACCGGCTGTGCCAGATCAGCACGGACGCCTTCGCCACGCTCAAAGCTAGATAATGCCAGCACCGCCACCGCTTGCGCATGGGGGTGGGCGTCAGGAATGCAGCGGCTTGCGCCATAGCACGCCAGCAATGCTTCCTCGTGTACCAGTCCAGAGCCCGCGATAAGCCAGTCGTCGCCGTCCAGTTCGGGTAACGCATCGGGGCGAAACAGGCCATCCTCAAGCACGACCGCCTGCTTGCCGTTGTCAACCCGATAGGCACCGAGATAGAGCTCTCCCATGCGCGCGTCAAAAACCGCAATTACCTTCGGGCTGGGCGCCTGGGTCTGCACGCTCAGGGCACAGGCAGCCAACGTCGATACTCCAACCACCGGCAGGTCCGCTGAAAAGGCCAACCCCTGCGTCACCGCCGCCGCCACTCGCACACCCGTAAACGCGCCGGGTCCGTGGCCAAAGGCAATGCCGTCCAGCTGCGCCAGCGACACACTGGCTTCCGCCAGCAACGACTCGACCATGGGCAGCACCAGCTCGGTTTGCTTGCGTGGTGCCATTTCAAATTTTTCCAGCACCTCACTGCCATCCAGCAGTGCCACGGAGCAGGTTTCGCCCGCTGTTTCCAGGGCAAGAATTCGCGTCATGATTGTGCCTGTTCTGTCTCCTGCCCCTGCCGGGCCAGGTAATCGAAAAATCGCTTCACCACATCCAGCTTACGGGTGCGGGTCATGTTCGGGAGGCTGTTGACGAACAACTTGCCGTAGCTTTTGGTCAGCAACCTAGGGTCAGCCACCACCAACAACCCGGTGTCCTTCGGATCCCGAATCAGACGCCCCGCGCCCTGGCGCAGAGCCAGCACCGCCTGAGGCAACTGGTAATCGCGAAACGCATTGCCGCCATTACGGTTGATGTGCTCAATTCGCGCAGCGGCTACCGGATCGCCGGGCGAGCCAAAGGGCAACTTGTCGATAATAACGCAACTTAGCGCTTCACCGCGGACATCAATGCCTTCCCAAAAGCTGCTGGTGCCCAGCAGCACCGCATTGCCTTTCTCGCGAAAGGTTTCCAGCAACTCCCGCCGCCCGGACTCACCTTGCACCAGCAACGGATATTCCAAACGGGTGCGCAGGATAGCAGCCGCCTCACGCAATGCTCTGTGACTGGTAAAAAGGAAAAAAGTGCGACCGCCGGCCGCCTCGATTACCGGAATCATCTGCTCGGTGAGCTGACGGGTATAATCCGGGTCCTGGGGAGGCGGCAGCCCTTCTGGCGCATAAAAGACCGCCTGCTTCTTGAAATCGAACGGGCTTTCCAACCGCAGGGTATCGGCGCTATCCAGCCCCAACCGTTTCTGGATATGTTCAAACCGTCCTCCCACCGACAAGGTGGCCGACGTGAGAATCCAGCTGCAAGGATGACGCTCGCGTTGGGCCCGCAACTGGGCGGCCACCGATAAAGGTGTGCTGTGCAGCACCGCCGTTCGCTTGAAGGTTTCAAACCAGTAGACCCGGTTAGGCTGGTCTCCCTTCAGATAAGCCGCCAGACAATCCACTTGCTCACTGGCCCGGCGGGCACAGGCCTCCATGCCACGGCTGGCCTTGGCCAGGGGGCCCAAAAAGACTTCCAGCTCACGCAGCGCAGTCAGCAGGGCATCACCCGCTTCAATCACCGCATCGGACTCGCACACTTCCGACCAGGGTGCTCGCCGCTCCATCTCGCCCAGACTCAGGCGCAGGTCCATACAGCCCTTGTCAACTGCGGCAACCAGCTGGTTCAAGCGAGCAAGATCCGCGGCCGTATGCCCCGCTTCAGATAGACTATCACGGCCAAGCTCCTGCACCTGTCGGGTACTCAGGGTATCGCCAAAGAACGCCGCCGCAATTTCAGGAAGCTGATGGGCTTCGTCAAAGATCACCGTATTGGCGCTGGGCAACAATTCCGAGGCAGCACCACTCCCCCGCAAGGCCGCGTCAGCAAAGAAAAGGTGATGATTGACCACCACCAGATCGGCTTCCTGGGCTTCCTTGCGGGCTTTCATCAAGGGGCAATCCTGATAACTGGGGCATTCCGTGCCCAGGCAGTTATCGGCGGTGCTGGTGACCCACGGCCAGATCGGTGCATCTTCTGGCAGTTGCTGCAATTCAGCGATATCACCGGTACGGGTCCGCTTGGCCCAGTGTGCGACCACCTGCATTTGCTCAGCAGTTTCACGGGTAAGAAAACGGGCTTCCTGCTGATGGAGCTCCATACGATAAGGGCACAGATAGTTGGCGCGCCCTTTCAGCAAGGCCACCTTGCGGGGCAATCCCAATGCCTTGCGCACCAATGGCAGGTCTTTGAAAAACAACTGGTCCTGAAGGCTTTTGGTCCCCGTTGACACCAACGTAGGGCCTTCAGAAAGCAATGCGGGTACCAGATAAGCCAGGGTTTTGCCGGTGCCGGTCTCCGCCTCTACCATCAAGGTGGAGCCCCCACCAATGGTGTTTTCCACCGCGTCGGCCATTTGCAGCTGGGGCTCACGGGGCTGATAGCCCGGCAGCAGCGGCGCAAAACGACTCAAGTCGGTAAGATGGGAACGGGCACTCTTCACGTATTATCCTGGATTCGGCGCGTGCCAACAGGCCATGGCACGGCCGCAGAGCATAGCCGATTCACGGGCGGAACCCAACGGACACGCACCATGCATGACTACACACTCATTATTCTCGCAGGGGGTAGAGGCTCTCGGGTCGGGGGGGCCGACAAGGGATTGCTTGAGGTGGATGGCAAGCCGTTGATTGCCCATCTACTGGAGCATCTTGCGCCTCGCCCGCAGCGGGTCGTGATCAGCGCCAATCGTAATCAGGCGCTCTACCGACAGTGGGCAGATCAGGTGGTGGAAGATTTGCGGCCGGATTTCCCGGGGCCCATGGCCGGGCTGGAAGCAGCATTCCAGGCCTGTGAGGGGCTATGTCTGTGCCTGCCTTGCGACCTGCTTCAGCCTCCCGCCTCCATGGCCGCAGATCTGCTGGCCAAGGCGGCCATTGGACATGTCTGCGTGGCCCAGGACCCGATACGGCGCCAGCCCCTGTGCCTGTCTCTGCACGCGCAGCACTGGCGCACCTCTCTCACCGACTATCTCGACAACGGTGGACGCAGCGCCTATGGCTGGCTGGAGACTCTGGCAGTACAGCCCGTGGCGGTCGGCACCCCACTGCAAAACCTGAATCATGCGCAGCGACTGACAAACAGCCCTGCCCCCTAGCAGGCTGTTGAAAGCCCATGATCCAAAACAACAATGCCCGCACGAGGCGGGCATTGTCAGGTGTTAACTACCGAAAGAATCAGGCAGTCACGTCCTGGATCTGCTTCATCAGGGCAACCTGATCCGCAGACGGCTGAGCAGTCTGCAGCGCCATCAGCTTGCTCATGTCGCCTTCGATGCGAATCTGGCCGCTCATGAAGCCCTGCATGCCAGCAGACTGGTCACCTTCGATGAAGATGCGCTTGGCCAGATCGGCCGGCAGAATCATGGTGGTCGGCGCATCAGCGTGATGGCCTTCCTCGATCATGCCACCCACCAGGGCCAGCTCCTTGTCACCGCCGTCAGCAGACACGGTGATGTTGATCACCAGGTCCGCCAAGGCAGCCGGGGCCTCAACGTTGCCAGCACCGTCACGCAGTTCCTTAACTTTTGCAAACCACTCGTCAGACAGAAATTCCAGGCTCATTCTTATCTCTCCTTAACTATCGTTATGGCTTCGACGCCATCTCGTTACAGGGCAGGTTACACGCAGCCAATTCAAACGAGCGTTCGAAACTTACCCGTACCTTATACAAAGCCCCGGGGGGTGGCAATAGCCCTTCTGTGCTCTGATAGGGACAAAAAAACCCGGCGCAGGGCCGGGTCTTTTCTGTCTGCCACGGGGCAGAATCAGAGGTCGTAACCCCGTTCCTCGTGCAGGGCAATATCCAGCCCCTGGGTTTCCTCATCCGCGTCAACACGAAGCGTCGAGAACAGCCCAACCAGCTTGAGCAACACCCAGGTCACGATCGCGGTGTAAACGAAGGTTGCCACCACGCCCAGTGCCTGGACACCAAGCTGGTCCAGCATGGTGTACTCGGGCTTGGCAAAACCGTACCCGGAGAACAGTCCCAGTTCAGTGGACGCAAACACGCCGGCAAACAAGGTACCGAGAATCCCACCGACCCCGTGCACCGGGAAGACGTCCAGAGAATCGTCGATCTTGAGTTTGTGTTTGATGAAAATCACCGCATAGAAGCAGATCACACCAGCAGAAAGACCAATCACCAGTGCCGCGGCCGGACCAACAAAACCCGAGGCCGGGGTAATCGTACCCAGCCCGGCAACCATACCGGTGGCGATGCCGAGCGCGGAGGGTTTGCCGAATTTCTTCCATTCCATGGTGATCCAGGCCAGCGAGCCTGCAGCAGCGGAAATGTGTGTTACCAGCATGGCCATGGCGGCATCACCATTGGCCGCAACCGCAGAGCCCCCATTGAAGCCGAACCAGCCGACCCACAGCATCCCTGCGCCCGTCACCGTCATGGTCATGTTATGCGGCATCATGCCCTGGGTCGGGAAGCCCTTGCGGTTACCCAGCACCTTGGCCGCCACCAGTGCGGCCACACCGGCGGTAATGTGGACAACGATACCGCCCGCAAAGTCATACACCCCCAGCTGAGCCAGCCAGCCGCCGCCCCACACCCAGTGACAAACCGGAATGTAGACACCCAGCAACCACAGCACCGAAAACGCCAACATGGGACCAAAGCGCATGCGCTCGGCAAAGGCACCGATGATCAAGGCGGGCGTGATAATCGCAAAGGTCATCTGAAACAGACCATGCAGGCTTTTTGGCAGAGTCCCTTCCAGACTGTCGCGGGTAATGCCGTCGAAGAACACATGCTGCAGCCCGCCAATCCAGGCATTCATGCTGCCGCCATCGGAAAAGGCCAGAGAGTAACCGGCAATCAGCCACACCAATGACACGGCACAGGTAATCGCAAAACACTGCATCAGCACCGACAGCACATTCTTGCTACGCACCAAACCACCATAGAACAGGCTCAGACCTGGCAACGTCATGAACAACACCAGCGCGGTAGCAGTGAGGATCCAGGCGGTATCGCCGGTATCCAGGCCTTCCGCCATCGCCAGGGAAGGCAGCATTAACAGTACAGCAAACAGTTTTTTCATCAGTCCTTCCCCTTTAAATGGCTTCCTGACCGGTTTCCCCGGTACGAATACGAATAACCTGCTCAAGATCGCTCACGAAGATCTTGCCGTCCCCAATCTTGCCGGTCCCGGCGGACTTCATGATGGCCTCAATAGCCTGATCGAGCTGGTCTTCACGTACCGCCAGCTCCAGCTTTACCTTTGGCACGAAATCCACCACATACTCGGCGCCTCGATACAGCTCGGTATGCCCCTTCTGACGACCGAAGCCCTTCACCTCGGTAATCGTCAGCCCCTGAACACCCACCTGAGCCAGCGCATCGCGCACGTCCTCAGCCTTGAACGGCTTGATTACCGCAGTCAGCATTTTCATGGTTGTCTCCTGATCCTCATCCATCCTCAACGTGAATGCACCAACACAAACCCGTGCCGGAAATATGCACCGCATAAGGGCATACAAGAATCAGGCCACTTAACAGATAACAGAAAAACAATAACTTAGAGGGAAACAGGATTCATTCTGCACAATATCGGAGCAATAAATCATATTTCGCACCACATGGATGCACAAAAAGAGAGAAAAGGGAGAAGCCGAGGGGGCATTTTGGTGCCACTGGACAGACAGTACAGTCGGCGAGGATCGGCAAAGCACCAATATCAGGCGCAGCCGGAGACAGCTGCGCCTGAGAGAAACACGCCTAGTACAGGTAATTGAACATCTTGCGACGGTATTCGCTGGCCAGCGGGTCACCCTTGGGCAAACACTCGAAGACTTCCAGCAAGGCGGGACGGGCCACACCATCCTTGTAGTCACGATGGTCACGCAGCAACACCAGCAGTGACTCCAGTCCCGGCCTGAATTGACCTGCGGCAGCGGCTTGCAAACCGTGGGCGTAGAGATCCTCCGGAGTCGGGGCATCCACAATCCGTGCCTCCAGATCCTTCAGGCTCTGCCCTGCCCCTTCCAGCTTTTCAAGCAAGGCAAAACGGGCACGGAACGGACGTAGCGGCTCCGCATCCTCGGTCACTTCCGCTAACACTGACTGAGCGTCATCCAGTTGTCCTTGACCCAGCAAGTATTCCACCAATAGCGCGCGAATGGCGTGCTTGTCCGGCGTCTGTTGCAAGGTCTGCCGCAAAGCGGCTTCTGCCTGCTCGCCGTGGCCAGCCTCAATGGCCATACGCACCTGTTCGATAAAGCCTTCTTCCTGCTGCGCTTCGGCGGCCTCGGGATCAACGATGGGAGCCAGCCACTCTCGCAACCCGGCTTCGGTTTGTGGGCCATCCAGTTCATTGACCAACTGCCCCTGGAACACCAGTTTCAGGCTGGGCAGGGATTGCACGCCAAACTGGCTGGTGAGCATGGGCTGCTCATCCACATTAATGCGCGCCAACAGGACCTTGCCTTGATATTCATTAACCAGGCGATCCAGAACCGGTGCCATTTGCTGGCTGGGCTGACTGCGAGCAGACCAGAAATCGACAATTACCGGTATCTGCCGCGACTGCTCCAGGATTTGCTGAATGTTCTGTTCGGTGGCTTCAAAGATGTAGCTGTTCTGCTGCACGCAAAGACTCCCAGATTCCGTAAATTGCGCGCAATTGTAAGGTAATCAACCAATAAAATCCGGTTAAATGCTGTGCACCTTGCCGCCCCGACGGGTTAGACTGATTGTTCGCCATTGGAGCTGCTTCGGTCGCCCGCTGGGGGCTTCACGTTGTCTGCATGGCGAATGAGTACGCTGGATAGTATTCACTCAGGCAAAGGAGACCACCATGCTTAGCCTTCTGGCTATTGTTGTGTTGATTGCCACCCTCATGACCCTGTTCTACCAACAGGTGAGCCGAGGTGTTGGCAGCGGAATTTTTGTTGTCGTCTGGTTATTAAGCGCTTTTCTCGCCCCCTGGCTTGTCCACCCCCTTTCTCTGATCCTGCTTGCCGCTGGCGTGGCCGTGATCAACCACGTGGACCTGCGTCAGAAATTTATCTCCAAACCGGTTTACAACGCACTGGGCAAAGTCATGCCCGCCATCGGTGACACCGAACGCGAGGCGATTGAAGCCGGGACCACCTGGTTTGAAGCGGATCTTTTTTCCGGCCGTCCGGACTGGGAGAAGTTTTCCCACATCAACTTCACCCCCCTCACAGATGAAGAACAATCCTTCATCGATAACGAGGTCCAGCAACTGTGTGACATGCTGGACGAATGGCAGATATTCCATGAACTGAAAGATCTGCCTGAAGAGGTCTGGGACTTCCTCAAACACAAGGGTTTCTTCAGCCTGATTATTCCGAAAGAGTACGGCGGCAAGGCATTTAGCCCCTATGCCCAGAGCCGTATCATGAGCAAGATCGCCACCCGCTCCCTGACCGCCGCCGTCACGGCCATGGTGCCCAACTCCCTGGGTCCCGGCGAGCTACTGGCTGAGTACGGAACAGATGAACAGAAAGACCGTTGGTTACCGGGCCTGGCCAAGGGTGACGAAATCCCCTGCTTTGGCCTCACCGGCCCGGAGGCCGGTTCCGATGCTGGTGCGATCCCCGATACCGGGGTGATCTGCAAGGGCAAGATCGACGGCAAGGAAGTACTGGGCATGCGCCTGAACTTCGCCAAACGCTGGATTACCCTGGCCCCGGTCGCCACGGTGGTCGGGCTCGCTTTCAAACTCTACGACCCGGAACACTTGCTGGGAGAGGAAGAAGAACTCGGTATTACTTGTGCGCTGATCCCAGCCAACACCAAAGGTGTGGAAATCGGCCGCCGTCACTACCCCGGCTCCCCGTTCATGAACGGGCCGATCAATGGCAAGGATGTCTTCGTGCCACTCGACGCCATCATCGGCGGTCCGGAAATGGCCGGCAAAGGCTGGCGTATGCTGATTGAGTGTCTTGGCGCCGGGCGCGGTGTTTCCCTGCCAGCGCTGGCCACGGCCAGTGGTGAAATGGGTTACCGCATGACAGGGGCATTTGGCCGTATTCGTCGCCAGTTCAACACCGCTGTTGGCGAATTCGAAGGGGTACAGGAAGCTTCTGCAGAGGTGGCCGCCATTGCCTATACCCTTGAGGCTTACCGTCACCTCGTGACCCGCTCACTGGAAGATGGAGCACCGTCGGTGGTCACCGCCATGGCAAAATATCACTCCACCGAGATGATGCGGGAGCTGATCAACCATGGCATGGACATCGCAGGTGGCCGTGGCATCCAGTTAGGGCCGCGTAATTTTCTGGCGCTGCCCTACCAATCGACTCCCATTGCGATCACTGTAGAAGGTGCCAACATCCTGACCCGCTCCCTGATGATCTTTGGCCAGGGTGCGATGCGGTGCCATCCCTACCTGTACGAGGAGCTGCAGGCCATTCAGGCGGAAGACAAGGAACAAGGCCTGCAGGAATTTGATGCGTTGTTCTTCGCTCACGCCGGCCATACCCTGGGCAACATGAGCAGTGCCGTAATCCAGGCGCTGCTGGGGGGTTACCTCTCTGAGGCTCCTGCCAACGCCGATGCATTCAGTGCCCCATGGTACCGACTGATCAACCGTTACAGCGCCGTACTGGCCAGCACCTCGGACGTCGCACTGGCCCTGCTGGGCGGGGACCTCAAGCGCCGCGAGCTGCTGTCCGCCCGCCTTGGTGATGTGCACAGCCAGCTGCTGATCGCCTGTGCCATCCTCAAATACCACGCTACCCTGCCCCGTGACGAGGCCAATGATGCCCACGCGCAATACGCCTTGCGTCGTGCGTTCAGTCTCGCCCACAACTCACTGGAAGCGTTCTACCGAAACTTCGGGTTCTATGGGGTTGGCCATGTACTCAAACGCCTGTTCTTCCCGTTTGGCCGGCCCTGCATGGCCCAGGCCCCGGGTGACGAGCAGATCCGCGCCCTTGGCGAGATGATCATGTCTCCGAGCTCGGTACGTGATGCGTTGGCACAACCGGCTTACATCCCCAGTGACCCGGACGATGCCATTGGTCGTGTGGAAGCCACCTATAACAAGCTGCTGGAAGTGGAACCGGCCTGGCTGGCTTTCCTCAAGGCGGACGGTAAGGGCCAACTGGACGGTAATAGCGTCCTCGAGAAACTCAACGATGCCGCCGGCAAAGGCATTATCAGTGAGGACCAGGTTGAGGCGGTCAATGAGTACGACGCCATGCGCTATGACTGCCTGCTCACCGATGCCTTCGACAAAAATCTGAAGAAGGTGAAAGTACATGCAGAGCGGCCAATAATGTAGAGCCCATGATGGCGGAGCACTGTGCTGCTCCGCCTTTTTTTTCCGCTATGAGCGTCTAATCTCGAGAAGCGGGTTTTAAGCCGGGGCCCAGCCCCCGCTCAGCAAGGCCTTCGCAACACCAAGCTCGCCCTTGCCACCCGAATTGCTCAAATTCCAACCAGCTCACACTTTCACAAAAAGCCAACAGCACCTGCAATGTGCCAAGTTGCTGGTTTTTCCAGCAATTCATTCCATGTCAGTCCCGTGACGGAAAGATTTAACATTCATATCACCCATTTGGCGCTTTTACGGATCGCAGCTTTGGTCTAGGCTTTGCCCAATTCTGCCCCACCGGGCCTCGCCCGCGCACAACGCGCCTCGCCCCCAGGATCTACAGGTCAGGAATGACAGCAGTCGTCGAAGAAAAATCGGTAATTGAATTCAAGGGCCGCATGCTGATGATGACGGTCCTTCAGCTCCGCACACTGGATGCCAACCAGTTACACCAGGAAATCAGCCAACGCCTTGAGGACGCTGCCCAGTGGCTTCAGGAAGCGCCGGTGGTGATCGACATTCACAGCGATCTCGAGATCGACCATGTGAATCTGATGCCCGCCGTGGACACCCTGCGTAACCTGGGGGTGAACCTGGTTGCACTGGCGCGCACAGACCGTATCGACATCGACACCGCCAGCACGCTCGGTCTGGGCACCCTCAGTCTGGCCGGCGGGCGGGATGTCCCCCGCCGCACCGAGCCCGCCGCTGACGCCAGCACAGCGGATACCAGCCAACACTCCGAGCGAGTGGAAACCCTGGTGGTCGAGCAACCGGTGCGTTCCGGTCAACAAGTCTACAGCCGTGGCGACATGATTGTTCTCGCTCCGGTGAGTACCGGCGCGGAACTCATGGCCGAAGGCAATATCCACGTATACAGCAACTTGCGCGGCCGCGCCCTTGCCGGGGTACGTGGCGACAGCAGCGCACGGATTTTCTGCCAGCAACTGAATGCCGAACTGGTTTCCATTGCTGGCCACTATCGGGTAGCCGAAGACCTGCCCGATGCACACCGAAACCAGCCTGTGCACCTGTCCCTGCAGGGCGAGGCAATGCATTTTACCGCGCTGAAATAGCGCTCAGGGAAGACAGCGAAGGAGAAGAGCGTGACAAAGATCGTGGTCGTGACATCCGGCAAGGGTGGCGTCGGCAAAACCACCACCAGCGCCGCACTGGCAACCGGGCTAGCCCTGCGTGGTTTCAAGACAACCGTGATTGATTTTGATGTGGGCCTGCGTAACCTGGACCTGATCATGGGCTGCGAACGCCGGGTGGTTTACGACCTGGTCAACGTGATCAATGGTGATGCCAACATCAAGCAGGCACTGATCAAGGACAAAAAGGTGGACAACCTGTTCATCCTTCCTGCCTCCCAGACCCGCGACAAGGATGCGCTGACCCAGGAAGGCGTTGAAGGCGTGTTCCGTGCCCTGCGCGAAGACATGCAGATGGACTACATCATCTGCGACAGCCCTGCCGGTATCGAGAAAGGTGCGCTGATGGCAGCCTACTTTGCCGACGAAGCGGTGGTAGTGACCAACCCGGAGGTCTCCAGCGTGCGCGACTCTGATCGCATGATCGGTATTCTGGCCAGCAAGACCCGGCACGCCGAGGAAGGCAAAGGGGACATCCCTGCCCGCCTGCTGCTGACCCGCTATTCACCGGAACGGGTCGAAAAAGGCGAGATGCTGTCAGTGGAAGATGTGCAGGAAATTCTGGCCATTGAACTTCTCGGCGTGGTGCCTGAATCCCAGGCCGTTCTCAATGCCAGCAATGCCGGCAGCCCGGTGATTCTGGACACTGACTCCGATGCAGGCCAGGCCTACAGTGACGCCGTCGCCCGATTCCTTGGCGACCAGCTGCCGCACCGTTTCACTACCGTTAACAAGAAAGGTCTGTTCGGCCGTCTGTTTGGGGGCTGATCATGAGTATTTTCAGTTATCTGTTGCCGAAGAAGCAGACCTCGGCCTCAGTGGCCAAGGAACGCCTGCAGATCATCGTTGCCCGCGAGCGCTCTACCCGCGGTGGCCCCGACTACCTGCCTCAGTTACAGGAAGAGTTGCTGCAAGTGGTGCGCAAATATGTCCCCGTAGACCAGGACGCGGTGAATATCCAGCTGGATCGTGAATCCGGTTGCGAGATTCTCGAGCTCAACATCACGCTCCCTGAAGGCTGATTGTCGCCATAGAAGAAACACCCGGGCGGATCCTGCCCCGTTCCGTCCGGGTTCTTTTCCGAGTCCATGCAGCGACAGACTCCCCCTTTGCTTTGATTACCCGACTAACACCCTCCCCATTGCCCGGCCCTCTGTTTCTCTGCCTCTCCCTGAGTTCTGCCTCAGCGGCCACTCCCGTCGTACCACTGGTGGTTTCTGTACTGGCCACAATCGACCAGTTGCGCGAACATGGAGAACATAAGAAAAAGCAGGGATGCGCCGTCAGCCGCCACACTGACAGGCCACAGGGAGAGACCGATGCCAGTCAGAGCACTGCTGCTGTTGCTGCTGCCGATAGGCCTGCTACTTACGGTGGCCATGCCTGCT
The DNA here is from genome assembly GCF_000475295.1 of Alcanivorax sp. P2S70. NCBI lineage: Bacteria > Pseudomonadati > Pseudomonadota > Gammaproteobacteria > Oceanospirillales > Alcanivoracaceae > Alcanivorax > Alcanivorax sp. P2S70. The sequence continues at coordinate 84,067 of NZ_AXBZ01000007.1, read as the reverse complement.
TCCGCTGCGGGCATCACCATCCTTAACCTGCAGGATCCTGTCTCAACACGTCAACTTGGTCCGTCAATGCAAAGCTGGTGCGACGGAAACGCTACTGCCAGCCTCGCCGAGGCCCGTCAGGCCCCTTATCAACCCGTGAATCGCCAGCAGATCAATTTTGGTTACCGCAGGGATGCCTGCTGGTTTCGGGTTCGCTTTGTGAATACCGGGCACGATGAGCTGGCCCTCTGGCTACAGGTGGATTACGCCGTCCTCGATCAGGTGGATTTCTATCTCGTGGACGAAAACGGGGTGTCATTTTCACGAATGGGGGACACGCTGCCGTTCAACATGCGTCCGGTAAAAATTCGCAGCTTCACCTTGCCTTTTACCTTGCAACCTGCGGTTCCCCGAACGCTTTACCTGCGAATCCACACCCTTACCAGTGCCATGACCGTGCCCGTCAGCCTGATTGGCAGGGAACCCTTCATCGAACAGCAAAGCACCAATGAGTGGCTGATGGGAGGCTTTTATGGCATCGCCCTGGGACTATTGTTCTATCACCTCGTGCTGTGGCTCGGAGGCAAAGAAAAGAGCAGTCGTTTCTATGTCTTGCATGTTGCTTCCGCCACCCTGTATGTAGCCACCCTGCAAGGAATTCTTCATCGCCTTTGGATGGATGACTGGGTGGTACCTCAGTCTGCCAATCACATGTTCGGTTATCTGACCCTGCTTTCCGGGCTATTGTTTGCCCGAGATTATCTGCACACTCGCCAATGGCAGTGGCTCGACCGTCTATTACTGGCCACCTCCTGCATTCAGGTGGGCATCATCATCGCCCTGCTATCGACCCCCCCTGGCACCGTCGCCGCCATGCAGGGCGGGGTCGCCTTGATAACACTCGCCTTATTACTGCTGTCCGGACTCTTCAGTCTGTTCCAGGGTCGCCCGGAAGCACGTATTTTTGTGCTTGCCTGGAGCATGTTCCTTGTCACGGTGATGTTACTGGCACTGGGCGCCTATGGAGCCATCAGCTTGCCGGGGCTGCTCAATGTCACCGGGGTACAAATCGGCCTGGTCATGCAACAGGTATTGTTATCCTTCGGATTGGCCGGCCGGCTGCGAACGTTGAAGAACGAAAGCCTGCAACGCCAACAGGAAATCGTTCGCGCCCAGGCCGAAAACGATGCCAAGAGCGACTTTCTGGCAAAAATGAGCCATGAAATTCGCACCCCGATGAATGCGGTATTGGGCTTGGCAGATCTTCTGCGTGGCACACGTATGGATGCTACCCAGCGCAACTATGTGGAAACCATCTACAGCGCCGGTGGAAGTCTGCTTAACGTGATCAACGACATCCTCGATTTCTCCAAAATCAGTTCAGGAAAACTGCAGCTGGAAGTCAGCAGCTTCAACCTCCACCGACTGTTGGAAGACTGCCTGATGATCTTCCATGCCAATGCCGAAAATAAAGACCTTCGGCTGATCAGTGACTGGGATGATCAGGTGCCGGAATGGGTTGAGGGCGACCCTACCCGGCTGCGTCAAATCCTTCTCAATTTGCTCTCTAATGCGGTCAAATTCACGGAGGCCGGCACCATAACACTGCGCGCCCGTGCCGCAGATGGCCTGGAGCGAGACACATTACTGCTCAGTTGCCAGGTTATCGATGAAGGTATCGGCATGAACAGGCAGGAACTGGGCAGTCTTTTTCAATCCTTCCAGCAGGCTGACAGTTCAACCTCACGGAAATACGGAGGCACAGGGCTCGGGCTGGCGATCTCTAGGCAACTGGCTGAACTTATGAAAGGTAACCTTGAAGCCAACAGCAAGAAAGACAAAGGCTCCACATTCACCCTGACCGTTCCCCTGCGACGTAGCAACAAGAATGATTCGCCGCAAGAGCGCTCCGGTCAGTACGGTACTGAGGGCATGAACGTCCTGGTGGTTGAGGACAATGCCGTGAATCAGATGGTCATCGGCGCATTACTAAAGAAACTCTCCGTCTCCGTCACCCTTGCAAGTTGCGGAGAGGAAGCACTGGAGCTGCTGCAAAACGCCGATGCCTTACCCGATCTGGTCCTGATGGACTGTGAAATGCCGGGGTTAGATGGATACGAGACCACACGTCTTCTTCGCCGTCTGGAACAGCAACGCTCTCGGCCCCCACTTCCTGTCGTGGCTCTGACGGCTCATGCCACCACTGAGCATCGCGAGCGGTGCTTTGCCTGCGGCATGAACGACCATGTTGCCAAACCCGTTACCCTGGAGCAGCTCAAAGAGAAGTTACTTGAATGGTCAGCGTCCCTGGACACGTCAGCCCACTAGAAGTTCCTGCACTCGCACTCACCTTAGGCTGTCTCTATCAAATTAATCCCTTTAGCTAACCAGCCACTAAACCAATAGTACTGGCCGCAAAACCAATCATTAGAACATCCCATTACCCTACTCACCGAAGTGCCCAAATTAACAAAAAAATTGCCCATTATGACAATGTACGCAGCGTGAACTAATTCACATAATCCTCGCCGCAAAATAACTAGGGAAGGTTATATGACGGCACCACGCTCCTCTCTTCAAAACGGCTTTGCTTTCTGCTTTACAGGCTCCAAACCTCTCTTTACCGCATCAGCACTTTGGGGGGCGCTTGTCTTTCCAGCCATGCTGCATGCTGATGAAACGCAAACGATGCTGGCTGAAGACAGCCGGGGTCAGGAAGGGACTACGGACATCATCGAGGAGGCACAGCCACGTCAATATCTGAGCACACAGCTGCATTACCTTGTACCGGACCGCGAGAGGGAGATCGCCAGAAACGGGATTGGCATGGGGTTGCAGTATGGCCGGCAGTGGAAACCTCGGGTGTGGTGGGAAACGGAACTGGCCGGCTACAATCTGGAATCAGGCGTTAGCGGCAGCACCGATTTTTACCAGGCCGGTCTGACCACCGGGTTGCTCTATGCTTTCAGTGATCGCAAGGGTTTTACCCCATTCGCTGTCGGTGCCATTGGCGTCATGTACAGCGACGTTATCCCTGATGACGATGATGGTGCGCATTTCCATGCCAATGCCGGGCTCGGTGTCGTCAGCGGTCCGCTGTTCCAAAATGGGCTCAAACTGCGAGCCGAAGCACGCTATCTCTATAACGACAATAGCCAATCAGACTCTTCGCCAAGCGCATCTGTGGGTAATTATGGCGATTGGCGCTTTTCTGTTGGCGTTGAAGTCCCGCTGGGTTACACCCGTGTGCGCGTCATCGAGCGCGTAGTTTACCAAACCCGTGAAGTGGAACGTATTGTCGAGAAACCGTTTCTCGATAGCGATCACGATGGCATAAGTGATGAGCGCGACCAATGCCCCAACACTCTTGCTGGCGCACGTGTTGACGCCAATGGCTGCATGATCGTCAACCAGACCATCACTTTCAACAACATCAATTTTGAACTTAACGCAGCCCGTATCAGCCCAGGTTCTCGCCAGCCGCTGGACACACTGGTGCAAGCCTTGCGATCCCAAACCGACATCCATATAGAAATTGCCGGGCATTCTGACAACACCGGTTCTGCGGCCTACAACCAGACCTTGTCCGATCAGCGTGCCCGCGCCGTCCGTCAATACCTGATCCAGCAAGGCATTGACGGTGCCCGTTTGAGCGCCAAAGGGTACGGGGAATCAGAGCCTGTGGCCGACAACCGCACCGCCTCAGGCCGTGCCATGAATCGCCGCGTTGAGTTTCGCGTTATGGAACAGGGGGAATAACCATGGCCACGACACTACGCTTCTTGCTACTGCCCTTGCTGGTAGTCACCGTGTTCGGCCTGAGTGGCTGTAATGCTGATGAGGGCGATAATCGCAACAGCAACGGCTTGCAGACAGCCAACAGCAATGATCAGGACAACGACGGCATCCAGGATCCCGTCGATAACTGCCCTCTTGCCAGCAACCCCACCCAGCAGGACACCGATAACGATGGCATCGGCAACGCCTGTGATAATGATATCGATGGCGATGGTCACGATAACGACACCGATAATTGCCCCGGCATCGCCAATCCTGTCCAACAAGATATTGACGGAGATGGGCTCGGTGATATCTGTGATACCGATGTGGATGGAGATGGCATTCCCGACCTCACAGACAACTGCCCGGCTATTGCCAACCCTGACCAGATTGATAGCGATCTGGACGGCACCGGTGATGCCTGCGACGCCAACACCGATAGCGACGGTGATGGCATCGACGACGGCACCGACAACTGCCCTGCTGTCGCCAATGCCAGCCAACTGGACACCGACAATGACGGTAACGGCAACGCCTGCGACAACGACAGCGACGGTGATGGCGTCGATAACAGCAGTGACAATTGCCCACTGACAGGTAACCCTGACCAGCAGGACCTGGACAACGACGGGCTGGGCGATGTGTGTGACAGCGACACCGATGACGATGGCGTCAGTGATGATCAGGATAACTGCCCGCTAGTGGCGAATGCCGATCAGACCGACACCGATCTGGATAGTCAGGGCAATGTATGTGATGCCGACGACGACCAGGACGGTGTCCCGGATCTGGGCGATAACTGCCCTCTCATTGCCAATCCTTCCCAGCTGGACACTGACAGCGATGGCCTCGGCGACGCCTGTGACGCCAACACTGACAGTGACGGCGATGGCATAGATGATGACGCCGACAACTGCCCGATGGTCAGCAATGTCAACCAGGCAGACCTGGATGGCGACGGGATAGGCAACCAATGTGATACCGACGCTGATGGCGATGGTATCCCCGACAGCACGGACAATTGTCCGTTGCTGGCCAATGCTGACCAGGCCGATATCGATAGCGATGGTCAAGGCGATAGCTGTGATACCGACAGTGATGGCGACGGTGTCGATAACACCCTGGACAATTGCCCACTCGTCGCCAACGCTGATCAGACTGACACCGATCACGACGGCAACGGTGACGCCTGTGACGACGACCGCGACGGCGACGGCTTCAACAACGACACCGACAATTGTCCGGCCATCGCGAATGCGAGCCAGGCCGATGCTGACAGCGACGGCCTCGGCGATACCTGCGATGACGATAGCGACGGCGATGGCGTCGATAATGGCGCGGACAACTGTCCGGCCCTGCCCAATGCCTCACAGACCGATACCGACAGTGATGGTCTCGGTGATGCCTGTGACGATGACAGCGACGGTGACGGCATTGCCGACGGAGACGACAACTGCCCCGCCATCAGCAATCCAACCCAGCTGGATACCGACGGTGATGGCAGTGGCGATGCCTGCGACACCCTGACCGACAGCGATAATGATGGCCTCGGTGACGACACCGATAACTGCCCCCAGGTGGCCAATGCGGATCAGGCGGACAACGACAACGATGGCAGCGGTGACGTTTGCGACACTGACAACGACAACGACGGTATCGACAACGATACGGATAACTGCCCGCTAACCAGTAACGCGGATCAGCTGGATACCGACAGTGACGGTTTGGGGAATGCCTGTGACGACGACAGTGACGCGGATGGCACCCCTGACGAAAGCGACAACTGCCCCCTGATTGCCAACGCAGACCAGCACGACACGGACAGCGACGGACTGGGCGACCTCTGTGACAACGATCAGGACGACGACGGCGTGGAAAACAGCGCCGACAACTGCCCGTGGATCGCCAACGCCAACCAGTCGGATGTGGACAGCGACGGTACCGGTGACAGCTGCGACACAGACAACGACAACGATGGCGTCGATGACGACAGCGACAATTGCCCGTTACAGGCCAATCCAGGTCAGGAAGATGGCGACACCGATGGCATCGGCGATGCCTGCGACAGCAGCACCGACAGTGATGGTGACGGCCACGATGATGGAGCCGACAACTGCCCACTGGTACACAATCCGGATCAGGCCGATGCCGACCATGATGGTGAAGGCGACAGCTGCGATAGCGACAGCGATGGCGACGGCGTCGATAACGGCAATGACAACTGCCCCGCTACGCCCAACGCCAGCCAGACAGATACCGACGACGATGGCAACGGTGACGCCTGCGACACCCAGTTCACCTGCAGCGGCAGCTTCGGGAGCGGGTTGTCACCGCTAATGGCCCCTGCTGCCTCGGCGCAGGGCGGAGACTTCGGTCTGATCTGTATCGGCTGCGGCGTTTTCAACACTGGCAAAGCCATTGACGGCAATGAAGCCACTGCCGCCCAGATGCATGTGACACTGGGCCTGCTCGGCGGCGCCCGACTGAATGTGGACAGCGGCCAGACCTTCCATGGCCAGAACCGTGCCGGCTTTGTTCTCAACCCCAGCGCAGGCGCCCTGCTCAGTGCCGGGCTGTTGAACCAGTTTACCGTCGCCCTGCTGAATGACGGCAAGCTGGTCGCCTCCAACAAGACCAGCAGCCTGATCAGCCTGCACCTGATCGGTTGGCCGGGCAGCCCACAACAGTTCCTGTATGTGGACAGCGACCAAAGCTTCGATACGGTTCGTCTGGACATGGCTTCGGCGGTGGGGCTGTTCACCGACATGAACGTCTATCAGGCCTGCGCCGGGCCCTCACCCTGACCCGCCCACCGCGGCAATACCTGAGACTGGTCAGCTACCTTAGCGGTGGCTGACCAGGTCGCGGCTCAGTCTGGCAACACCTGCCACTCCGGGTCTTCGTATTCTCCGATCACCTTCACCTCAACGACCTCGGCATGCCTGGCGAGAATCGCTTTGACCTTGTCACTGCGGCTGTCATCCTTGGCATCGCGATAAGCCTTGCTCTGCCAGTGCGCCACCGCCAACACGGTATCCTCACAACCTATCTTGCGATGCAGAAAAGTGCCTTTCGCCCCGGCAGACTGTTGAATGATTTCACTGGCTTCCACCCAGCCACGAGCGTATTCCTCAACGCTGAACCCCGGCTTCATGGTGACTTCAAAGATGTACTTCATGGGCGCTCTCCCTGTCGGTAGAACTGTGCCAACAAACGGTACAAGGCGGGCCAGTCCCGGTACAGGCTGTCCGGTGACTCAAAGAAGGCCTCGCTGCACACGGCGAAGAACTCACCAGGCCCGGTAAGCGCATAGGCATCGACAGGCATGTGGCGCTGTGTCACATAGTCCCGGTGAAGAGCCTCATAACAGCGTGTGAAGGTGTCATGCCATTGACGTTGGTCCATCCCCGGGTGCAGGGGCGGGGAGCCATTGGCGCCGTTGCGGCGCATGTCCAGCTTGTGGGACATTTCATGAATTACCACGTTACTTGCACCCCCCGCCTCGCAAACGGCTTCCCACGACAGGATGACCGGCCCCTGATGCCAGGCCTCGCCGGACAACACCGGCCCACGGCCATGCACCACGCCATCGTCAGTGCGATGCGGACGATTGGGAATAAAAGCCCCTTCGTAAAGAATCACCGTATACCAACCGTCATACCACTCAAGGCCCAGCTTGAGAATGGGCACACAGGCCATGGTAGCCACCTTCAGACACATGGCATCGGTCACAGCGAACCCACCACCACTGGCTACGCTCTTGCGCGCCAGGAACCGCAGGGAAAGGGTCATCAGGGCCTGTCGCTCAGCCCCCTGATAACGGGCCTGCAGCGGCCAGTCGGCAATCGCCGCTTCCCAATCCTCGGCCGTGAATCCCATGCGGCGCACCCTGCGGGCATCCCGCCGCTCACGCCAGCCACGTGACCAGCTCATCCAGCAACTCCCCTCGATGCTCTCGATGATGACCCATTCGACCATAACCATGGCGTAGATTACGGCGTGGGAAAAGTTCGCCTATGCTAACATCGCCTCCCCTCTTGTCTCGTCGTGGAATCACATCGGTGCCCCTGCAAAACGCACACAAAGCCGACCTGCTGTTGTTGATTGTGACCCTGCTCGCGGCCATCAGCTGGATGTTCTCCAAGGAAGCAGTGCTCAGCATGCCGCCGCTCTTGTTCATGGCTGTCCGATTCCTGCTTGCCTCCGCAATTCTCAGCCTGGTGGCCTGGCCACAACTAAGGCTTTTGAGCAAGGCTCAACTGCTCCGCTGCATCCGTGTGGGGCTGGTTTTTGGGATCGCCATGAGCTGCTGGGTAATGGGGTTGGCGGTGGGAAGCCATGTAGGTGAAGGTGCTTTTCTGACCAGCCTGGGCGTCGTGCTGGTGCCTATTATCGGTCGCCTGCTCTTTGCCGAACCTGTCCCCACCAGTACCTGGCTTGCATTGCCTGTGGCGGTGGCCGGGCTTGCCATGCTGTCACTGCAACATGGGCTCAATCCGCAACCTGGGCAGCTGTTCTTTGTGGCCGCGGCCACCATCTTCGCTCTGTACTTCAATCTCAATACCCGGGCAGCCAATACCATTGCCGTCACCGGGCGCAATGGCCAGACCCACGAACAGGCAAGAATACCCGCATTGGTATTAACCTCTGTGGTTTTGGCTGTGGTAGGAGGGGTAACCGGCGCGCTTTCAGCGGTGTTCGAACCCTGGCGGACGACCTGGCAACAAGTGACCCCCATGCTACTGGTCTGGGTGATCCTGAGCGCTACCGTCGGGACAGCAGTACGCTTTCTGGTACAAACATATGCACAAAGTCTCTCTCTGCAAAGTCACGCGGTCGTGATTATGGTACTGGAGCCGGTGTGGACAGCCCTGATTGCCGCTGCCTGGTTTGACGAAACCATGAACCCGACACAACTTGCAGGCTGTGTACTGATTTTCATTTCTCTATTGGTCAACCGCCATCGTTTCGTACGAGACCTGCTGAAGTCACTCATCAAGCCAATTTCCTAGTACGGCTTGCCCTGCACAGTCCCGCTTCATGGAATTACCCAAGACCGGACAATGCCGGCGCTCGCCTGGTTCAGCGCAGGGATAACCGGGAGGATGAAATCGACAGGATGCCCAAAATTGTGCAGTGTCCTGTGATGCAGTTCCTGCCCTGCGACGGCTGATAGCGCACCATAATGGACAAACTCAGAGACAGGCTTTCTCTGCCCGCAACGATTGCGAGCCGATGAGCGCAGGATCAAATAACGCTAATAATGTAGATCTGCTGATGATGATTTATATGGACAAATCCGCCCCCAGGCTCGTAATGGCAGTCCTTTTGGCCCTGTCCACCCAGGTTCAGGCCGCTACTTGCGTGTCGGAACACCCGCAGACTGGTGTGGCATTGGCGCAGTCTGACCGTTCAGTGATCGCCCTCCTCGACAGCCGTGCCGATGCCTCACAAGTTTCACCACTGATTCACTACAACCAGCAAAGCAACAGCATCAATAAACCGATTCTTGGCAACTATGCCCGCCTGCGGTTAGCGGCCATGGCGCTGCGTGATGGCGATACCGCTTTTGCTCGCACCCAACTCAGTCAGATCGAGCAAAACAGCCCCGCTGCCGTGGACGCAGCACTTCTTCTCGCAGAGAGTTATCGCCGGGACGGTAATGAAGAACAGGCCCGCGCCTGGTTACTGCGCACCGCAGCGCGCTTTCCAGGGAATCCCAGAGCAGTATCCGGACTGGTTTTGGCTGGTGATGACTGGCGCAACCAGGGTGCCTACGCCCAGGCTCTACCCCTCTATAACCTGGCACTGAACAAAGCTGCAGAAAACCTGAAGGCCCTCAACGAGCTGGAGGCCAACCCCGACCGGCTATACCGGACAATGACCAATACGGTCGCGGGCAACAGCACAACCGTTATGGACCAGTTGGTATTGGCTATGGTCCGGGATGAACAAAGCCAGGTGCTTCCCGCGACCCGCAAACTGATGGCAGCCAATGAGCGGATACGCTGCCTGAGAGAAGAAGAAACATCGCTGAACAATGCCATTCAGCATGCCACCGCCCGGGACTTGTCCAACGGCGCCTTTCGAACTGCGGCCAACATGGAAAAAACGGCAACAGAACAAGAAATAGAAGATCTGAAACGCATTATTGCCAATGCGCCCAATGCCATCGAGCTCCAGCAACAACTGGCAGAAGCCCAAGACCGGCTGAACCGCCTCAATAACCGGCTCGACCAACTGGGAGGCACCGCCCTGCCTGCACAACTTGAGGCACGAAAAGCGGCCATGGAATCCCGTAAAGCCAAACTCAACCAGGATCTTAAAACAGCGCGCCATCAAGTGCGCATTGCGCTCACTGAAGAACTCCCCGCAATGAAGCGCTATTACCGGAATCTTGCGGGAGAGGCACAGCTGGGCAAAGCCCAGCTGTTACAGAGCAAGAAAACCGCCTCAACCCTTGTGGGATTCAAGTAGGCTTTCAACCTTGGTTATGTACTTCTGCCGGGCATCATCAGAAGACATACCCTTCAGTTTAGCCCAAGCGTCATACTTTGCTCGGCCAACCATGTCGAGCATCCCCGGGCGTTTACCAGAAACGTCCCCGGCGCTTCCCTGCTTGTAATGAGAGTAAAGAAACAGCAAGTCATCATTGGAAGGCTTACGCTCCAGCGTTTTTACATCTTTCTGGGCTTGTTCAAAACGGGCAGTATCGGTCATGTTTGTTCCTGTTCATTCGTTGACGATAGGTACCATCGGTAGACAATAACCGCTTATCCTGTCACAGGAAATACTACCGGGAATCATTGCTACACTCTCGGGCACAGACAGCACATAACAACAACAGGATCCCCATGGCTACAGACATGTCCGATGCGCTGACCGAGCAACAGGTAAACACTCTACGCCAGTCGCTTAACACCACCATGGTGAACTTCGATCCAGCGCGGGAAAAACACTACCTGGCGTATGCCTATCGTCGTGCGCGCGTGCTGATCCACCAGTCCGTTTACTTGCTCACGGGCATCTACCTGTTAGTCGTGTTGCCAGTGATGGTCCTGATCCGCTCTGAAGAAATGACGCTATGGCGAAATTTTGGGGTTTATCCCATCGCCCTGGCGCTCATGGGTTTGTGGGCATCGACTCGACTTTCCTGGCTCAAGCCACTGGCTGTCGCCATCATGTATCTGTCACTGGGGCTGTCGATCAGTGGGGCACTGTTGGGCGCGATTTATCTAAATGGATCTTTCGCAGGACAAATCGCCGCTTTTGAAACCATCTATCTTCTCATTATCGGTTTTTCTATTCTGCGGCTGCCACCCCGGCAAACCCTGATTACCTGTCTGGTTGCGCTTGCCATAGCCTTGTTGGGCAGCCTGGCACTTCACGTTTCCCTGCCGCTGTTACCAATGATGCTGTTCTTCGCAATCCCGTTGATTATCTGTACCGTCAACGGCTACATCCTTGATGTCGGTGCACGCCGAAACTTTGCGAATCACCTGCTGTTGGACAATGAATCACGCCAACTGCGCCTGTGGCGTGAACAAGTGGAAAGAGACACCTATCGGCAGCAGCAACTGAATCACTTTATGGAAAAGATTGCAGGGAATCTAACATCTGCAGAACTGCTTCAAAAAGTGCTCGGGTACCTGGTAGACCAGATCAACGCAAAGGCAGGAGCGGCCTATATTCTGGAAGAGGAGCGGCTGATCAGGCACGCCAGCTGGGGGCTTAGTGCCCAAGCGGAAGAGCGCAAAAACCTGCAAAGAGACGAATCCCTGCTTGGCGCCGCATTACAGCAAAAAATCCCCCTCCAGCAACACAGTGTTCCTGAGGGGTACCTGGATCTAGAGGTTGGAGAAGGAAAACGCGTGCCAGGCGCAGTATTACTATGGCCACTGCATCAGGGGGAACAACCATTGGGGATCATCGAAGTGGCGAGTAGCCACAGCTTTGAGGAAAGCGACATGGCATTGCTGAACGAACTCCACCGCCCACTGGCTTTTGCCCTTCAATCCGCGCAGCGGCGTGAAGAGTTCCTGCAGCGCATGCAGGAGAAACAAAGCCGCTCAGGGTAATGGCGTTTTGTCATTGAATGGCCGGGATATTCGCTCAGGATGCCGGGGCACGACATCCACCAGCATCTCCACCATGCTCGCCAGATCACGCTCCATATCGCCGCTCGGTTGTACCGTACCGACAATGCGGACTTGTTTGCGGCGGTAGCAGAAGCCTAGCACTACGATCGGCGCATCCAGTGCTTCAGCAATGCGATAAAACCCGGTTTTCCACCGCTCCGCCCCTTTGCGGGTGCCTTCCGGAGCAATCCCCAACCAGCATGGTGCTTGTTGTATGACCGCTACGGTCTGCTCTACCAGATCAGTGGCACTCTCCCGATTGACAGGGATACCACCCAGCCAATACATCAGCTTGCCAAGTCGGCCTTCAAACAGGGTGTGCTTGCCCATAAAGCGCACATGCACACGCAAAGACTGGATCGCACTCAGCCCAATGAGGCCATCGATATTAGAGGTATGAGGCGCCACAGCCAGGACCGCTGTGTCCACATTGGGCAGAATTCCCACAATTCGCCAGCCCATTAACCGCAGGATCAACTGCCCCAGCCTCGCCAACAACCAGTGGCCTCGTCTGGGCACTTGTGGCCCGAGTCTCTTCTGCGTGACTGCTGGCAATTCCTGTTTCATGCAAATACCGTAAAGGTCTGACGGCTCAGCGCCACCGGATTTCCATCACCATCCCAGATGGTCGCGCGGCTTTGTCCGTAACCATCGCTACACTGGTCCGTATGCACCTGATATTGCCACAGGGTATCGGCGGAACGAGTTGCCGGATCGTCAAGCAGCTCCATCGTCCAAGTCAATGAACTCGCGGGTGCAGGCCCCTTGAGCATGGGTAATACCGAGGGGGGCCAGGTATCCACCAGCGCGATCAGTGCTGCCGTGGTCATTACAGATGGCGCCGTTTTGAAGCCCATATAGCCGGCAAAGTCCGGGGCCTGACTGCCGCTGAATGGCGGCATACCCTTCGCATAGCGGATATCAAAGTGGTCCAGAAAGTCCGGCGTGAGTCCCTTGATGAACGGCAATCTCATGCTCTTCTCCGGTCCAGGCATAGAGGGTGCCGCAGGACCGGCAACGGCCACAGCCGAGTCCCGGGCAGCCCCCAGGCTCACCAGCATGGTCGAAACCACCTGTTCATCCTGGCTCGCGGATACCAATGCCTGCATCACAGACTTGCCCTCTCTGAGGACCTCGCTACGCAGTGACACCGGCCCTGGCGCCGCCGGCGCAACAAATGACAGAGAGAAACTGCGCAAGGGGCGCCCCCCGGCAACGCTCTTGACCAGATGTTCGAAAAGCACCGCGCCGACCAGGCCACCAAACAAAGCCCGGCCCTGTCCCCAGCCTTCAGGCAGGATGCCATTGCCGTTGCCGTCCACCGTGGCCAGAATCTCATCAAAGGTCATCATGCTTCTCCTGCAGCTATGGCGATCGCCAAAGTTATTAAGGCGCTCTTTGATAGCATCGGTCCAACGGCAGGAAAAGGCGAAATCGGGACAAACCACCGGTGATACACGACATTCCGAGCAATGTTGATCAAATTAACACCGCACCTGACCAATAATCCATGCGCGAGGTCCCTCATCCCGGTAGCATAGTCGCCTGTTTTGCGTTCATCGTTGGCCTCACTTTCGGCCTGCAACCTGGAGTTACCCATGAGCTGGATGAAGTCCCGCCGTCTTCACTATCTGTTGGCGATTACCGCCCTGTTTTTCGGGCTGATGGTCACATTGCGTGCCATTTTTCATTTCGGTTTTTCTGAGGTTTCAGGCAATCCGGACTACACCAGCTCCACGGTGTGGAATGCCTGGGGCATTGGCTTGCGCTTCGATTTACGGTTGGCACTGCTGATGATGCTGCCTCTTGCAGCTCTGGCCTGGTTCCCTCGTTTTAATCTACTAACCAGTGCAGCCATGCGTTTCGTGGCACACACCTACCTCTTGCTTGCCCTGCTGCTGCTAGTGCTCACCCATTTTCTGGATATGGGTCACTACGCCTATCTAGGGGTCAGGTTGAATGTCACCGCTCTACGCTTTCTGCAAGACACTGCCATCTCTACCCAAATGGTCTGGGAAAGCTACCCCGTTGTCTGGATCACGCTGGCCTGGTTTGCCCTTACCGGGCTAACCTTTTGGGTGGCATTGATACTGGAACGCAAGCTACTGCAGCGCCCCGCCACCCGCATCGGCAAAGGACAGATCGCTATCGGTTTTGTGGTCTGCTTTATACTGTTTTTCTTCGCCATCCTTGGGCGAGTCAGCAACATTAACTTTGCCAATCCGATACCGCTTCGCTGGAGCGAAGCCTTCCTGAGCGGCGATAAAGCACTCGGCGCCCTTGGCCTGAATCCCGTGCTGTATTTCTACGATACTACCCTGATCCCGGCGTCTCCCTATGACAAGGAAACGGTAACACGCTACTACCCTCTGATCGCGGAATACCTGGGGATTGATCCGGCTCAACGTAAGGACCTCAACTTTGACCGGCGAGTAGAGATCCAGCCTCACAAGCTGGATACCTCACAGCCTCCCAATGTGGTTTTTGTCATGCTCGAATCACTTGGCGCCAGTCGGGTGGGAGCTTACGGTACTCCTTTTGACCCAACCCCCAATCTGGACAGCATTGCCGAACAAGGCTGGTTCTTCCCCAACTTCTATGTTCCCGTCACCGGCACGGCCAAGACAATCTGGGCAACCTTTACCGGTATCCCCGATGTGGCGCCGACTGAAAGCGCCAGCCGTAACCCGCTTATCAGTCATCAGCGCATGGTTCTCAATGGCTTCAAGGGCTACCGGAAATTCTATTTTGTGGGCGGGAATGCCAGCTGGGCCAATATCAATGGGCTGGTTCAACAGAGCATCGATGGGCTCGAACTGTACGAGGAAGGCGACTGGAAAGCACCCAATGTGGATGTCTGGGGAATCTCCGATCTGGAACTGTTCCGCGAGTCGCATGAAATTCTTGATGCAGTCCCTTCAGATCAGCCGTTTTTTGCATTTATCCAAACCGCCGGCAACCATCGCCCGTTTACGATTCCCGCCAACAATGGGGATTTTGAGCGCCGTGATGTCGCCGAAGACAAGCTGGCCGCCAATGGTTTCCGCAGCAATGCCCAATACAACGCCGTTCGCCTGCTGGATTACAACATTGGCGAATATATGAAAATGGCACGTACCAGCGACTATTTTGACAACACACTTTTCGTATTTTTTGGTGACCATAACAATCGCATTACGACACTACCTCACATGGTGCCAGCCATGGAAAAGCTGGGGCTGGAAAGTAACCATGTCCCGCACATGATCTATGCTCCCAAGCTCCTTGAACCACGAGTCATCGATGACGTTGTCGGTCTGGTGGATGTAATGCCCACGGTGGCCGGCCTCGCCGGGCTGGAATACCACAACACCACCCTGGGCCGTGATTTCCAGATCCCGGCAGCTGAGGGTGAGCGCGCCAGCTTCCTGGTACTCCAGGAAGGCCCGCAACCGGTGTACGGTGCCATTACCAAAGACTGGTTTGTGCGAATGAATCACGACGGCAGCAATGCCACCCTGCACAGGCTGGATGAGGAAGATCCCTACAAGGATTACGCTGAACAGCAGCCGGAGATCTTCCAGCAATTGTTTGAGCTGGCACGGGGCCAGTATGAAACCGCGCGCTATATGTTCTACGACAATGTAGACGACAAGTAGCGCCATGATGCCAGAACGAGCCCTGTTTATATTCAGGGCTCGCGTTGCCTCGCCGCTACCACTCCATGTCCGGCAGCTTGGCAAAAGCCTCTCTCAGGCCCTGAGACCAGGCGTCGCCCAGACTGCGGAAACTGTCATTGTCACTGGTCACATCATGGTGGCGACCACCGCCAAAACTGTCGCGCTCGTAGATCAATACATCCAGCGGCAGGCCTACTGACAGGTTGGAACGGATGGTGGAATCCAGACTGATCAGGGCGCATTTGGCTCCCTGTTTCAGTGGCAGGTCGTACTGCACTACCCGATCAAGAATCGGCTTGCCGTATTTGTTTTCGCCAATCTGAAAATACGGCGTGTCGGGAGTGCACTCGATAAAGTTGCCTTCCGGGTACACCAGAAACAGACGCGGTTGCTCCCCGCGAATCTGGCCACCAACAATGAAGCTGCTGCCAAAATCCACCGTGCCCTGATTCAGTCCGGCATCACGTTTGAGAACCTCACGACTGGTGCTACCCACAAGGGTGGCGACATCGTACATCGAGGACACTCCGAACAGGTGCTTCCTGTCACTGTTCAAACGCATCTGTAACAAGCTGACGACACTTTGCGTCGTGGCCAGATTTCCCGCTGACAGAATCACGATCAGTCGCTCATCATCGACTCGGAATTTATGCAACTTGCGGTAAGTGGCAATCTGGTCCACCCCCGCATTGGTGCGCGAGTCCGCTGCGAAAACCAGCCCGTCCTGCAACGCCATCGCCACACAATAGGTCATCTCTGTTTTCCCTGAAGTGCCTTACTGATTGTCCCCGGGCCCAAGTTCGCTCACTTGCGCCACTGCCTGCAAGGACTCGGCCCCGCCGCCAAAGCGTACGCCACGGACAGGACAAGCGTCCATATAATCCATGCCCACCGCCAGCTTGAGATGATGACGCGGGCGGCGAGTCTGGTTGGTCACATCAAAGGTGTGCCAGCTATCGTCCTGCCAGACCTCTGCCCAGGCATGGCTGGCCACATGGGACGAGTCCTGGCTATACAGGTAGCCACTGACATAACGGGCGGGCATCCCCAGCGCCCGGCAACACGCCAGAAACACATGAGTGTGATCCTGACAGACACCCTTGCCGACCCGGTACGCCGCACTGGCACTGCTAGCGACATCGGTTGCCCCCGGGGTAAAGGGCATGGCCGTCAGGATCGTCTCACTCAGGTTCTCCAGCTTGCGTCCCATGTTGTCTCCCGGCAAATCAGAGGCCAGTGCCCGCAGCGCCTCATCCGGCTCCGTCAGCGTGGTGTAACGGGTGAATACCAGGGGAGAGAGTCGGTGATCGGCGTCTTCGCCGTCTTCATCGGTGATCTCCACTTCGCCTTTCACCGTCAAGGCGATTTCCTGATGGGGGCGATCCAGCGTCAGCACATGGAGAATGTTGTTGTACCCGTCCGACGCTCGCTCGGCAGATTCCGGCAAGGCCATCTGCCAATTCAGAATGCGCTGACGCGAAGAGGGCCTGGGAGTCAGCCGCAAATACTGGGTGCTATGCTGCACTAGCTCAGAATAACGGTATTCGGTACGGTGATTGATAGACAGTTTCATACCAGCTCCAGATATTCGCTCTGAATGGTGTCCGCCAGTTCATTGATGCGGCGCAGAAAGTCAGTCAGGTAATCGTGCAAACCAATATCGACAATATGATCCAGATCGCCATATTGCAGGCGGGCAAGCTGTACCGCGGCCAACCGCTTGGACTGCAATCCGGCGTCCCCTTCAATCCCGGGCAACAGGTCACACAGCTCCTGCAAGCAGGACAGCAAGGATCTCGGCACCTCCGGGCTCAGGATCAACAGCTCGGCAACCCGTTCGGCATTGATGGTTTCGCTGTACATTTCACGAAAGGCCTCATAGGCCCCCACGGAACGCAGTAGCGCATGCCAGCGGTAATAATCCACTGTGGCATTGGAATCCTCCTGCCCTTCACGATGCTTCACATCGAGAATCCTTGCGGTGTTATCCGCCCGCTCGATGAAGGTCCCCAAACGCAAGAATCGAAAGGTATCGCTTCGCATCAGAGTGCCGTAGGTGGCACCCCGAAACAGATGCGAACGGTTTTTGACCCACTCGAAAAACGCGGTTTCACCGTAGGCCTGCAACCCCATGTGGCGTATCTCTTGCAGCTCCAGCCAGGTGCTGTTGACGCTTTCCCACATCTCGGCAGTAATCTTGCCGCGTACTGCATGGGCGCCTGCACGGGCCAGCCGGAAACACGAGTAGATACTGGCCGGGCTATCCGCATCCAGAGTAAAGAAGTGCAGTATGTTACCGATGCTCACCTTGCCGTAACGGGCACCGTAGTGATCCAGGGTCCCGGTGATTGCCAACGGCGCGGCGATCTCCTTCTGGGTATCGACGGCATAACGAATCAGCGACAGGTTCCAGACCACATCCAGCATCCGGGCAGTGTTCTCCGCCCGTTCAAAATAGCGTGACAGCCAGTACAGGTCCGATGCGGTACGGCTCAGCATGATGACGCCTCCCCGTCTTCCAGCACCCAGGTATCCTTGGTGCCGCCCCCCTGGGAAGAGTTCACCACCAGCGACCCTTCTCTCATGGCCACCCTTGTTAGCCCACCGGGAACCACCCGGGTGTCATGGCCGCTGAGCACAAAAGGACGCAAGTCGATATGGCGGGGGGCAATGCCCTGCTCGACAAAAATCGGACAGGTCGACAACGACAGCGTTGGTTGGGCGATGTAATTATCCGGGTCGGCTAACAGCCGCTGTCGGAACTGTTCGATTTCTGCCTGGCTCGCCGCCGGGCCCACCAGCATGCCGTAGCCCCCGGCACCATGGACTTCCTTGACCACCAGTTCCGGCAAACGCGCAAGGACCTCCTTGAGCTCCGCTTCGCGGCGGCATTGCCAGGTCGGCACATTGGCAAGAATGGGCTCCTCATCCAGATAGAAACGCACCATGTCCGGCACATAGGGGTAAATGGATTTGTCGTCCCCCACGCCGGTGCCCACGGCATTGGCCAACACCACATTCCCTTCACGATAGACCGACAATAGCCCGGGCACCCCGAGCATGGAGTCCGCACGAAAAGCCAGTGGATCCAGAAACGCATCATCAATACGCCGGTAAATCACATCTACCCGCTGTGGCCCGGCGGTGGTGCGCATATACACATAACCGTCCTTCACAAACAGGTCGGCCCCTTCCACCAACTCGATCCCCATTTGCTGGGCCAGAAAGGCATGCTCGAAATAGGCACTGTTAAAGCGGCCGGGAGTGAGTAGCACTACCGTGGGATGGCTGTGGACAGCGCTCTGCTGCAGGGTCTCCAGCAACAAGGTCGGATAGTGCTCTACCGGCGCCACGGTCTGCTGCGCGAACAGCTCGGGGAACAGGCGCATCATCATGCGCCGGTTTTCAATCATGTAGCTCACCCCGGACGGGGTGCGCAGATTATCCTCAAGCACATACCAGGTACCCGCATCATCACGAATCAGGTCTACCCCGCTGATCTGGGAGTACACCTGATTGGGAAGATCCACATCCTGCATGCATGGCTGGTACTGGGCATTGCCAAAGATCTGTTCGGCAGGAATCCGCCCGGCCTTGATAATGTTCTGGTCGTGATAGATATCGTGCAGAAACAGGTTAAGCGCCTGCACGCGCTGAATAACGCCCTTTTCCAGCTGCAGCCACTCCGCGCCTGGAATAATGCGTGGCAAGGTATCGAAGGGAATCAGGCGTTCGGTGCCACTGTCTTCACCGTAGACATTGAAGGTAATCCCCACCCGGTGAAACTGCAGTTCTGCCTCTTTGCGCTTTCGCTGTAGTACCTGTCGGTCCTGTTGCAACAGCCAGTCGTGGTAGCCGGTATAGTGTGGACGCACCTCACTGCCCGAGCCGATCATCTCATCAAAGCCGGTCACCGCCGGCAAACCTAATGACTGCATGGCGCTTTCCTTGTCCCGAGGCTCGCATTACGCATCCTCTAAGCCAGAATAGAGCAAGTCCCATGCCAAATTGATTGCACTCATGGCCCCTTTCAGGCTGCGGTTATCGGCTGCTCGCCCCATTTCGGCGCAAACCCGAACGACCCACCCGAATCTCTCGCCCTGCAAAGGCGCACGACGCCAAGCCACCAGCGACCATAGGCCAACCGCTGAGAGAAAAGTGTCTCAGGGTCAGCGATGCCTCCCCATCACTCGCCCGGCCAGCTTCACCACCCAGCTATCCGGGAGCATGCGCGTGAGCCAGGTCATCATGCGATACGCGGTGCCAGGCACCACAACCGAGCGGCCCCGTGCCAAGGCTTGCAAACCGGCGCGGGCCACCGGCTCGACCGGCATCATGGCCTTTTCCAGTGACGGGTCCAGGTGTTCACGTGCCTTGGAGGAAAACTCGGTGCGCGTCCCCCCTGGACATAATGTGGTGACGACCACACCGGACGGTTTGAGCTCTTCGTGCAGCGCACGCCCCAGGCTCAACACAAATGCCTTGCTGGCCGCATACGTGGCCATCCCCGGGATGGGAAACCAGGCCGATACCGAGCTGACATTGAGAATCCAGCCCTCCCCTCGTTCCGCCATGGGCTCGGCAAACAGGCGTGTCAGTGCCAGCAAGGCGCGGTCGTTCACATCCACCATCCCCAGCTGCTGATCCAGCGGCATTCCCAACAAGGGTTTCTGAAAACCCAACCCGGCATTATTGACCAGCACATCGACTTGCAGGCCAAGGGCAATCACCTGATCAAATAGCTGTTGCCCGCTATCCGGTTCGTTGAGGTCCATCACCAGCACCGCTACCTGCACACCCGACAGGGCTTGTGCCAGCTCGCGCAAGCGCGCTTCCCGGCGGGCCACCAGAACCAGGTTACAGCCGACGGCCGCCAGCTGGCGTGCGATTTCTTCACCAATGCCACTGGAAGCGCCAGTGATCAGCGCGGTTTTTCCTGAAAACATCCTTCCTCCGTTTCGACAACGCCGCCATTGGAACGTAGCGTAGCGGAGTTACGCACGCAGTGGCCGGGTTATTGATTGGCGCCGAACCCAACAATCCTGACCCTTTTCCGTTCTACCAGAATAAAGGGAACGGGTTAGGGTTTTCCTTTCCATTCGAACGTAGCTGCCAGCTCTTGGCTGAAAACAAAAAACCCGGCACAAGGCCGGGTTTTTGTTGGTGCGGAGAGCGAGCGTTACAGCTTGCCGTCCAGCTCCGGTACTGCTTCGAACAGGTCTGCCACCAGGCCGTAATCCGCCACCTGGAAAATCGGGGCTTCTTCGTCCTTGTTGATGGCAACGATGACCTTGGAGTCTTTCATACCGGCCAGATGCTGAATGGCACCGGAGATGCCCACAGCAACATACAGGTTCGGGGCAACGATCTTACCGGTCTGACCCACCTGCATGTCGTTCGGTACGAAGCCTGCATCAACTGCAGCACGGGATGCACCCACGCCAGCGCCCAGCTTGTCAGCCAGCTTGTACAGGATTTCGAAGTTCTCGCCGTTACCCATGCCACGACCACCAGAGATCACGATCTCGGCAGAAGTCAGCTCAGGACGGTCAGACTTGGCCAGCTCTTCGCCTACGAAGGAAGAGGTGCCAGCGTTCTTGGCAACGTCCAGGGCTTCAACAGCAGCAGAGCCACCTTCAGCCGCAACGGCGTCGAAAGAGGTACCACGCACGGTGATCACTTTCTTGGCATCAGAGCTCTTCACGGTCGCAATAGCGTTACCCGCGTAGATCGGACGCTTGAAAGTATCCGCGTCGATGACGTCAGAGATCTCGGACACCTGAGCCACGTCCAGCAGAGCAGCAGTGCGCGGAGCAAAGTTCTTGCCGGTGGTGGTGGCAGCAGCCAGTACGTGGGTGTAATCCGCAGCGACTTCAGCTACCAGATCACCAACGTTTTCGGCCAGCTGGTGCTCGTAAGCGTCGTTGTCAGCGCACAGGACCTTGGAAACGCCCTCAATCTTGGCAGCTTCTTCAGCAACAGCGCCACAGCCTTTACCGGCAACCAGTACGGTGATGTCGCCACCGATAGCCTTGGCAGCAGCAACGACGCTCAGGGTGACCTTGTTGAGCGCGGCGTTATCGTGTTCGGCGTAAACTAGTACACTCATCAGATCACCTTCGCTTCGTTCTTCAGTTTCTCGACCAGCTCGTCTACGGAGCCAACGATGATGCCAGCCTGACGCTCAGCCGGTGCTTCAACGCTAACGGTGGTAACACGCGGAGTCAGGTCAACGCCCAGATCAGCAGCGGTCTTGGTGTCCAGCGGCTTCTTCTTGGCTTTCATGATGTTCGGCAGAGACGCGTAACGCGGCTCGTTCAGACGCAGGTCAGTGGTGACCACGGCCGGCAGGCTCAGCTCTACAGTCTGCAAACCGCCGTCGATTTCACGGGTCACTTTCACTTTGCCATCAGCAACATTCACTTCAGAAGCGAAGGTACCCTGCGGCATGCCAGTCAGAGCAGCCAGCATCTGGCCGGTCTGGTTGTTGTCGCCGTCGATGGCCTGCTTGCCCAGAATCACCAGCTCAGGCTTTTCTTCATCAACGATAGCTTTCAGCGCCTTGGCAATGCCCAGCGGCTGAACGTCTTCGTCAGTTTCTACCAGGATGGAGCGATCAGCGCCCAGTGCCATGGCAGTACGCAGCTGTTCCTGAGCGGTCTTGGGACCGATGGAAACGGCAACGATTTCAGAAACCACACCCTTCTCTTTCAGACGCACCGCTTCTTCTACAGCGATTTCACAGAAGGGGTTCATGGCCATTTTGACGTTTGCGAGATCAACACCAGAGTTGTCCGCCTTCACGCGAACCTTGACGTTGTAGTCAATGACTCGCTTGATGGGTACAAGAACCTTCATAGGATCCTCGGAATGTTCCATTGGGTGACTTGTAGAAGGAGGCGACATGACGCCGTTGCCGGGTCCACCCCCGCGAAAGAGCCGCTATCTTGAACGCTCGGCCACAGCAGGTCAATAGGCCGAAAATCTGTAAGCAGATGATTTTGCTGCAAATAGACCACACAAAGTGTCCACTTTTTGTGACTTTGCAGTCGCTCATCTTGTTGAAAATCAAGCATCTAGCAAGAGATAATCCAAACACCTGTTTGAAACTGACTCCGCCGGCAGGCAAAGCGCCTGCCTTTATATACAAGCCCTGACACACTTCGAAGGCGGCAGAGTCAACCCAGGCAGTGGTGCGGATTCCCCTATCTCTATATACTCCGCGCCACCCCAAGGCTGGCCGCAGGCAGCGACTGAGAAAGATTTTCTGTGACAAAGGTTTTCGATAACCGTTCCCAGAAAGCCTTTCTCAGTGGCTTCCGGGCCGAAACGCAATCCGATAGCGAGGAGACAGGCTGTGGAACGCGAATCTATGGAAGTCGACGTAGTCATCGTCGGCGCCGGTCCTTCCGGTCTGGCAACTGCCTGCCGTCTGGGCCAGATCGCCCAGGAAACCGGTCAGGAAATCAGTGTAGTCGTGGTAGAGAAAGGTTCCGAAGTCGGCGCCCATATTCTCTCCGGTGCGGTACTCGAGCCGCGCGCCCTGAATGAGCTGTTCCCCAACTGGGAAGAGATGGGCGCCCCGGTCAACACCAAGGTTACCGGTGACGAGATCTACTACCTGACTGGCGCCGAAAAGGCCCAGAAAGTCCCGAACCTGTTCGTTCCCAAAACCATGCACAACGAAGGGAACTACATTATTTCCCTGGGTAACCTGTGCCGCTGGCTGGGTGAGCAAGCCGAAGGTCTTGGCATCGAGATCTTCCCGGGCTTTGCTGCCAACGAAATCCTCTACAACGAAGACGGTTCCGTTAAAGGCATCGCCACTGGCGATTTCGGTATCGGCCACGACGGCGAAAAGAAAGACAGCTACATGCCCGGTATGGAGCTGCACGCCAAATACACCATCTTCTCTGAAGGCTGCCGTGGCCAGCTGGGCAAGGAGCTGCAGGAAAAATACAACCTGCGTGAAGGCGCCGACCCGCAGCACTACGGTATCGGCATCAAGGAACTGTGGGACATCGACCCGGCCAAACACCAGGAAGGTCTGGTAGTGCACACCGCAGGCTGGCCGCTCAGCGAGTCCGGCTCTCCGGGTGGTGCATTCCTGTACCACATCGAAAACAACCAGGTGGCCCTGGGTCTGATCACCGATCTGGCCTACTCCAACCCGCACGTCTCTCCGTTTGACGAGATGCAGCGCTGGAAGACCAACCCGGAAATCAAAAAGCACCTGGAAGGCGGCAAGCGCGTCTCCTACGGTGCCCGCGCCATTGCCAAAGGTGGCCTGCAGTCTCTGCCGAAGATGACCTTCCCTGGTGGTCTGCTGGTGGGCTGTAACGCCGGCACCCTGAACTTCGCCAAGATCAAGGGCACCCATACGGCCATGAAATCCGGCATGATTGCCGCCGAGATCCTGGCAGAAGCCCTGAAAGGTGGCCGTGGCAGCGACGAGCTGACCGAGTACAAGGCAGCCTTCGAAGGCAGCTGGGTGTACGAAGAGCTGCACGCGCAGCGTAACTTCGGCCCGGCACAGCACAAGTTCGGCAACTTCATCGGCTCCGCTTTTGCGTTCGTGGACATCAACTTGTTCAACGGCAAGCTGCCGATCACCATGCATGACACCACCCCGGATCATGCCACCCTGAAGCCAGCCGATCAGAGCAAGAAGATCGACTATCCGAAGCCGGACGGCAAGATCACCTTCGCCAAGCTGGACAGTGTTTTCCTGTCCAACACCAACCACGAAGAAGATCAGCCGTGCCACCTGACGCTGAAAGACCCGAGCGTTCCCCTGCAGGTCAACCTGCCCAAGTGGGACGAGCCGGCGCAGCGTTACTGCCCGGCAGGCGTGTACGAAGTGGTCGAGGACGAGAACACTGGCGACAAGCGTTTCCAGATCAACGCCCAGAACTGCGTACACTGCAAGACCTGTGACATCAAGGATCCGACCCAG
Organism: Alcanivorax sp. P2S70; assembly: GCF_000475295.1. Classification (NCBI taxonomy): domain Bacteria; kingdom Pseudomonadati; phylum Pseudomonadota; class Gammaproteobacteria; order Oceanospirillales; family Alcanivoracaceae; genus Alcanivorax; species Alcanivorax sp. P2S70. The sequence goes on along the minus strand of NZ_AXBZ01000007.1, from coordinate 59,555 downwards.
AACATCAACTGGGTTGCTCCGGAAGGTACCGGCGGCCCGAATTACCCGAACATGTAATTCAGCCAACGGTTACCGTGTCACGGAAAAGGCGCTCTTCGGAGCGCCTTTTTTGTAGTTCATCGCGGATTGGAGGGAAAAGCCTGTTAGCTGCTCTCGCCTGTCCGTAGGAGCGTCGCTCGCGGCGCGGTCACTAAGTCACGAGTCACAACGCAACCGAAGCCACTCTCAGAAGGCGGAACCAGCAAACCTCATAGTGAAACGATTTCACACCGCCAAACGCGTGACTCTTTTCTGATCAGGGTTATCGCGCCACCACCGAGCGCAGCGGAGCAACACACGGATCGAATAACCGCCGCCTCAGCCTCCCGCCCTGCCCCGGAAAACCGTGCTTCCCAGGACACAGGAAAACAAATATCTGCTGACTGTCTAGTCTTGGTAGAACCGGCAAGTTCACAGCATCTTGACCGCCAGTTACGCAATTTTTGTGACATTTGATCAGCTTTTAATGGCAAAAACGCCAGGTGGATACATATGATTTCTTTTGTCTCATTGTGCAGTGGCGCCGTGCTCGCTAGCATAAATAAAACGAGCGTATGACTGGCCCTTTGCCAGCCTTCGAGGAACCTGACTATGAACGCACAAGCCACCGCTATCGACAAAAAAACCCGGCTTGAACATCACTGGCCGGAACCCCTGACCGCCAAACAGCTGGATGCCAAGTATCCGGGCATCCTGGACAGCACCGTTTTCCTGTCTGCGGGTGCCAATATCATTATGCAGTTGTCCCTGCCTGCGGTGGGCCATGGCGTAGCCGAGAGCCGCGTGACCAGTGGTTCCGTTCTGCACAACCCCTTGAAGCGCACTCGCACAACCTTCACCTACCTGGCCGTGGCCATGATGGGCACGAGTGAAGAGAAACTGGCCTACCGCAAGGCGGTGAACGGCGCGCATAAATATGTGCATTCCACCGACGAGTCTCCGGTGAAATACAACGCCTTCGATCCCGAGCTTCAGCTGTGGGTCGCTGCGTGCCTGTATTGGGGCTTTGTGGACACCTATCAGAAGGTTCACCGCCCGCTGACCCGCGCCGAACAGGAAGAGTTTTATCAACTTGCGCACCCGCTGGGTACTACCCTGCAGGTGCGCCAGGAAATGTGGCCGAAAGACCTGGATGCGTTTGAAGAGTATTGGCAAAACGGCCTGGACAACCTGCACATCGATGAGCGGGTTCACGAATTCCTGATGATTATCGTGGACCTCAAGTTCCTGAGCCCAATCACTCAGAAACTGTTCGGGAAATTCAACCGTTTCGTCACCAGCGGTTTCCTGCCGCCGGAAATCCGCGAAGCGATGAACCTGGAATGGAATGCCGACAAACAACGCAAGTTCGACAAGACCGTGCGTTTCTTCGGCAAGACCATGAAGTTCCTGCCGCGCCCGGTTCGCCAGGCTGCTTACCTGCTGCCACTGCGTGATTTCCGCAAGCGTATGGCCAGCGGCAAGCCAATGATCTAAGCGTCAATCTGTTCGACTTCGTTTGACGTTAGCGCCCGGCATTCGCCGGGCGCTAGCGTTTCATCCAGCACCACCGATCCCACCGCCTCGCGGTGAAGTGTCATCACCCGATTGCCCGTTTGAGCAAACATGCGACGTATCTGGTGATAGCGCCCCTCTTGCAAAAAGACCCGTGCCTCCTGTTCCGCCAGGATCTCCAGTCGCGCAGGCCGTGTAACCAGCCCTTCAAATTCAAAATGCATACCGGCCGAAAACGCGGCCACATCCTCAGGCCGCAATGGACGCTCTACTGTCACCCGGTAGCGCTTCCAGACCCCGGAGTCCGGCAAGCTCAAACGCCGTGACCATTCGCCGTCATTGGTGAGCAGTACCAGGCCTGTGCTGTTAAAGTCCAACCGTCCTGCCAGATGCAAGCCCTCTCTCGCCGCTTCCGGCAACAGATCCAGCACCGTAGGATGTGTCGCATCGGTTGTCGCACTGACCACCCCTGCAGGTTTGTTCAGCATCAGATAGCGACGGGTTCCGTCGCCGAGAAGCTGGTCGTCACATTCCACCCGGTCGAAGGGACCAATACGACGCTGACGGTCCCGCGCCACAGCCCCGTTCACGCGCACACGCCCCGCCGCCAACAACGGACGCAAGGCACTGCGACTCACCTGTAGCTGTTGACTGAGAAATCGATCGAGTCGGAAGTATCGGGTTGGCATGGCTCTAGTGTAATTCAAGTTCCGCAACGGCCGATAATCGGCATAGCCAAGGGCTATGAAGCCGGTTCAAAATGCCTATTGTTAAAAAGGAACCATAACCGTTCTCATTGCGCTCACAATTCTTACAACTTTTGCTGTCACCCTCAGGAATCTGTCCATGTCCCATGCCCCGTTCCGACTGACCGCCCTCGCTGTTGCCTGCATGGCCAGCGCGGCGGCTCTTGCCGACACAGATAATGCCCATGTCCTCGAAACCGTTGAGGTACAAAGCAGCGCGGATGCGTCGAAGGAAGGGCTCAGCGAAGCCTTCGCAGGCGGCCAGGTGGCCGAGGGAGGCTCCCTGGGCATTCTGGGGAAACAGGACAGCATGGCAACCCCCTACAGTTTCACCAACTACACCGAACTGTTGATTGAAGACCAGCAAGCCGAAAGCGTGGCGGACATTCTCATGAATGACCCTGCCGTCCGGGTCGCCCGCGGTTTCGGTAACTTTCAGCAGCTCTATCTGGTACGTGGCCTGCCGGTCTACTCCGATGACATGAGTTACAACGGCCTGTATGGCCTGCTTCCCCGTCAGTACCTCGCGTCCGAGTTTATCCAGCGCGTTCAGGTATTCCGTGGTGCCAATGCCTTTCTCAACGGCGCCGCCCCTGGCGGCAGTGGTCTGGGTGGCGCCGTCAATGTATTGCCCAAGCGTGCTCCGAACTATGACGTGAATCAGTTTACGCTGGGGGTACAGTCCGGCGGGCAAGCCTATGGTGCCGTCGACCTGGCCCGCCGCAGTAAAGATGGTCGTGCCGGCATCCGGTTGAACGCCGCCCGTCGTGATGGCGACACCGCGGTGGATGGTGAGAACCAGAAGATCTCCATGTCCCACATTGGCGTGGACTTCCGTGAAGAGAACCTGCGTATTTCCGCTGACCTGGGCTTCCAGAAATTCAGCATGGATGCCTCTATGCCCAGCATCACTTTCTTGTCAGGAGTGAGTAACCCCAAAACACCCGATGCCGATAAGAGCGTCGCGCAACCCTGGACCTACTCCAATTCCGAGGACCTTTTCGGAACAGTCCGGGCGGAGTATGACTTTGCTGACAACGTCACGACCTGGGTTGCACTGGGTGGCCGCGAAGGCAAGGAAGACGCCATCTTTGCCAACCCCAGGAATGTCAGCTCCGCAGGTGACTACACCGCCAACCGCTTTGACAATGTCCGCGAAGACACCGTCATCACCGGCGAAGCCGGGGTTCGCTGGAGCCAGCTCACCACAGGCCCGGTAACCCACACTCTGAGTCTCTCCACCGCGAGCTACGAGCTGGAATCCAAGAACGCCTATCTCTTCGGCTCAGGTGTCACCGGGAACATTTATGGCCCCACCGAAATGGCCATTCCACCTGCCCCCTTCGCGGGGGGCAACATGGATGATCCCGGCACCACCATTCGTACCGAATTACGCAGTGTCGCCTTTGCCGATCAGCTGAGCATGCTCAACGACAGCCTGCTGGTAACGCTTGGTGGCCGCTATCAGGAAATCGAAGACACCAGCTACGATTACATCACCGGCAATCGCAGCAACAAGTACGAAGATAATGCCGTCACCCCATCCGTTGGCCTGCTCTACCGATTGACCGAGTCCGTGTCCCTGTACAGCAATTACATTGAAGGTCTTGTGGCCGGAGGCAATGCCCCCGCCAACAACAATGGGCCCGTGGCCAATGCCGGTGAAACCATTGCCCCCTTTAAAACCGAACAAGCCGAGATCGGCATGAAGTTTGACGCTGGTAACCTCGGCGGCAGTGTCTCTTTGTTCCAGAGCGAGAAGCCCATCACCGGTTTCGACAGCAACAACAAGTTTGAAATCGTCGACGACCAGACCAACAGAGGGCTGGAACTGATGGCCTACGGCAAGCCACTTGACAGCCTGACGGTGCTGGGCGGTGTCAGCCTGCTCGATACCGATGTCGACGGTGAAAAAGCCATTGGCTCCCCGGACACCCAGGCCAATCTGAACGTGGACTGGGCCGTCCCCGGCACGGAAGGCCTGTCCCTGGATGGACGCATCATCTATACCAGCTCCCAGTACGTAGATGCCGCCAACACCGCCAAGATTCCCGACTGGACCCGCCTTGATCTGGGTGCCCGTTACCTGGTTCCCATCGGTGAAACGAAAATGCTCACCCTGCGCGCCCGGGTCGAGAACGTGGCGGATACCGATTACTGGGCCTCTGCGGGTGGCTACCCGGGTTCCAGTTATCTGACCGTCGGCGCACCTCGTACTGTTATGCTCTCCGGTACCTACGAATTCTGAAACAACGGATACGTCCCGGCACCGCCGGGACCAGCCAGCCTATATGAAAGCCAGCACACTCCGTCGCTGGTCCTGGTGGCACACCTGGACCAGTCTGATCAGTACCCTGTTCCTGTTGATGCTGTGCATTACCGGGTTGCCACTGATCTTTCATGATGAACTGGACAGCGTTCTGCACAGCGACACCTGGCAACCGGCCAATCCCGGTGGTGAGTGGTTAAGTCTGGACCAGATCCTCGATCACGCTGCGGCCAACCGGCCCGGCGAAGTCCCGCTTTACATGAGCTTTGATGTGGACCGCCCGGTGATCAATGTGACCACCGGACCGGCACCGGACTCTCCCGGCAGCGACATGCTGATGAGCTCCTTCGATCGCACCAGCGGCGAGCTGGTGCCCTACCACGAGGGGTTCGACATCATGCACTTCCTGCTGCAGCTGCATACGGACATGTTCCTCGGCTTGCCCGGCATGCTGTTCCTTGGCGCCATGGGCGTGCTGATGATCATCGCCATCGTTTCCGGTGTGGTGCTGTATGCGCCATTCATGCGCAAGCTGGATTTCGGCACCCTGCGAACGCAGCGGTCCCGCCGCATCAAGTGGCTGGATTACCACAACCTGCTGGGTATCGTCACCGTCGCCTGGCTCACCGTGGTCGGACTGACCGGAGTGATCAACACCCTGGCCGATCCCATCACCGCCACCTGGCGCAGCCAGGCACTGGCCGATCTCACCGCCGGTTATCAGGATACGAGCGTTCCCACACCCGCGCAGATGGCCTCCCTGGACGCCGCCGTTGAGCAGGCCGTTGCCGCCGCCCCGGACATGACCCTGCAGTTCGTGGCGTTCCCCGGGGGCTCCTGGTCCACCGACTTTCACTATGCCATCTTCCTGCATGGCAACACGCCGCTGACCTCACACATCATCACTCCGGTGCTGGTGGACGCCCGCACCGGTGAGTTTGCCGACATGCGGGAAATGCCCTGGTACAACAAGGCACTGTCCTTGTCCGGCCCGCTACATTTTGGGGATTACGGCGGGCTGCCGCTGAAAATCATCTGGTTTGTACTGGACCTGTTCACCATTGTGGTACTGGTAAGCGGCCTGTATCTCTGGTGGGTGCGCCGCGGCAATGCTGCACCGGGAGGCGCATGATGAAGCGTATCTTTGCCCTGCCATTACTGATCGCCATCACCAGCACGGTGGGACTGCTGTCCGCCTTGCTGGGTGACGGGGTGTATGACTGGGTATCCTGGTTAGGGCTTGGGGTACCGGTTATCGCCACCGGCTACGCCTACAGCAAACGTCGCTGAAACGCGTCACGGCCATTGCCATACCAGTGTGGCAGTGGCCGATGGCCTCTGAACGGGACAACGCACGCGGTTAAACTTCGGATGTCATCCCTCGCTCTCCAAAAGGGCTTCCACAGCGCGGGCCGCACTTTGACATGCCCCTTCCATAGTGGTGGTCCATTCCGTGTTGGTCCAGTCACCGGCAAGCGCTAAACCTGTCACCGACGTTTTCTGCTCAGGACGAACCCCTGACGTTCCCGGGCGCTGGGCAAAGGTGGAATGCGGCATGCGCACAATGTGGCTGTGAATCACCTGGGCATCTCTGGCCTTTGGATAATAACGACGCAACATCTCCATCTGGATAGCGATAATCTCGTCGTTGGACTTCTTGATCAGCTCGTAGGAGGCCGACACCGTGGTCGAGAAGAACCAGTGACCTGCAGGCTCCCGCCCATGCATCCGTTGACGATCCCAAACCTGTTCGAGGACCCCCTCTCCGTCGTAAAGAATTTCGCCCCAGTCTTCCATGCCGATATCGCGATCCAGGTACAAATTAACGCTGACAATGGGTACCGGGGTCAGCGCCTTCACTGCCCGCTCAATTTTTTCGTGCTCTGGCATTTGTTCCAACAAATCCTTCACCTGCCACACCGGCACCGCACAGATCACCGCATCCGCCTCCAGCTCCTCTCCATCACGCAGCGTGACGCCTTTCACCACACCCTCAACGATATCAATACTCTTCACCGGAGAGCGGGTACGCACCGACACATTATTCAGGCGGAAGAAGGCTTCGGCGCTGCGCACGAACAGGGTATCCAGATCCACCGTCGGGTAACCGATAGACACCGGGGTACGCATCTTCACGCCCTTGCGCATCCCTGTCACCAACAAGTCCGCAGGCACCTTGGCCGATGAGATGTCCGGCTTGTCGCCAGTCAAACCGATCACGATACCGTCCCACATGGCGCGGCGGGCAGACAAAGGCAGTCCCACGCGGTCGAACCATTGCGCAGCGGTAATCTGATCAAGATCGGCGGGTTGCTTTAGTGCTTCTCCAAAAATTCGTGCCTGGGCACGGGCCGTGCGCAGTTTGTCGAGCCCCTTGACGCCAGGCAAGTCGCCAACCATGGCCCGCAGCCCATCCAGGCCCCAAAATGCAGTTCGGCGGGTTTTCCCCCCTGGCATACGAGCCGTCATGTGACCGGGAAATTCAACGTGGTGGCGGGTCCCGACGCTGTCCAGATAGCGGAACAGATTCTCGTAACCACTGGCAAACACATGCTGCCCATTGTCAGGGACGTCGTTCACCTCTTTCTGTGGAATCGCGATCGTTCGCCCACCCAGGGCCCCGCGCCGCTCCAGTAGCGTCACCTCATATCCGGCTTCCGCCATCCACACTGCCGATGCCAACCCAGACAGGCCACCGCCTACCACAATGCATCTCATTCTCGTTTCTCCTATCCCTGAGTAACTCGCGAGATTAGCAAGGGAAAGGCCCGCCGGGGACACACAAAATCGAGGAAGATGAACACCCTTAACCGCGGAGCGGAAGGCATCAGAAGATGATCTCCATGATACGGCGCATCAGGGTATAGGGCAGCAGGCGGGCCGAGAGCGTCGCGAGCCAGTTGATCAGCCCGGGGACAACTTCACGCCGCCCGCGGTGCAACCCCTTTAGCGCTGACCAGGCCACCGCTTCACTCTTGCCGGTGAGCAGCTTCGCGAGCAGGTTCCGCTGGTGACCTGCCACGTCAAAAAACTCGGTTTCGGTGGCGCCGGGTGACACAACCGTGACCCGTACCCCTGCCGGCCGCAGCTCTCCGTTCAGGGCATAACCCAACGCCCGCACATAGTGTTTGCAGGCGCTGTAACCGGCATAGCCCGGAATCGCCATGTGTCCGGCCACTGACGCCACCAGCAGCACATAGCCTTCGCCCCGGGCCTGCATTCGGGTGGCAAAATGGTGAGTGAGGTGCGTCAGGGCGGTCATGTCTACGTCCATCATGCCCTGCAAATGGTCCCAGGGCATCGCCACAAACGGCTCCTGCAGCCCAAGACCTGCATTGTTGATGAGGATGTCCACTTTCACCCCGCGCCCATCCAGCGCATCCAGCATGGCCTGCCGTGACACCGGGTCCATCAGGTCACAGGGCAACACCAGCACATCCACCGAAAATTCCGCCAATAGCGTATCCCGCAGGGATACAAGACGGTCCTCACGGCGGGCAGTGAGCACCAGGTGCGCTCCTGCAGCGGCCAGCAACCGGGCGTAATCCTTCCCCATGCCGGAAGAGGCCCCGGTAATCAACGCAGTCTTGCCAGAAAAACGCTTCATCTCCAACTTCCCTTGTCACGCCAACCGTCAATGTCGCTGCAGGTATCACTGCAAGCATCGGCAAATTGCCAACAAGGAGGTGATGATTCAACCAAACCGGGAAACACCGGGTGACCAAAAATCGATGGAAGCGACCAAAGTGATCCCGGTCAGAAACGATCACCCAGGGGAACACTGTCTTCGCTGGAGAAAAAACCGCAAAAAAAGCTGAATTCGCACGGACAAAAACGATCAAGCCCGGTAAATACCGGCTTCAGCGCCCCTCAGGAGAGACAAGACAGGAAAGATCAGAAAGTGGCCAAAAACACATACCCTGCGAACAGCGTGGATCACACCATCGATATGATCTGCCGCCGTTCGCACAATTCACTTACCTGCTTCCAGAATAGGGAGCCCGGCTTCGGTCGGAATGTAGATCCTTTCTCCCTTGCCATCCTGAAGCCCCTTGATCCAGATATAGCGAAGGTACTCTTCGTTGTTTTTAAGTGACGCGCCTATAATTCGGTTCGCCTCGGCAGCGGCCTTCGCGCGTTCGATGTCCGCAGCCCCCTCCGCCTTTGCACGAGCGATTTGAGCTTTCCCCTCAGCCTCCGCTAACGTAATGCGTGCCTTGGCCTGCATCAGGGCGGCCTGCTCACGGGCCTTCGCCTCCTCTATGAGGATTTGCTTGGACCATTGCGCTTCCTTTAATGCCGCACGCCCATTCAGCTCCTGGCGATAAACGTTATATTTCGGCCAAATCCAGAACGCGAGAACCAACAACAAGACAACCGCCAACACCAACGTTATCAGGCTCCCCAGGGCCAGAGCCTGTCGATTCTGATACATATCCCCCCCAATCGTTTATTTTATTCCTGATGAAATGAAGGCCGTAAGGCCAGCACCACAAAGCTGACGGCCACGGCGAGGATTTCCAGGGCCAGATACAGATACATAAAGCCATTGGCAGATCCATCCACGATGAGGCCATAGCAGCGTCCCACCGCCATGCCGCCAAGCACCAGTATCACAGCCCAGACGCCGGCGCGTTGCGTTGCCGGCTCGCCAGCGAGTTTGAATAACACAACGGCAAGCCCCAAAGACAACCCACCGTAAGTGGCTCTAACATCGATCAGGGTGGATGGCATCACTGGCACCTCACCCAATTGCCGCAGCAGAAATATTTGCGGCCAGAACAAGAAAGCCGTTCCGTAAAACAGGAACACAGTTGCGACTATCCGTACCAGTAAAGCTTGCATGTGTAGCCTCCTCGGCCCGCAATCGTACAATCTGGTTTTCAGGTTGAATCAGAGCCAGAATGATTCGCCAGAAACTCGGCAAACAGCTCTTCGCCGGTAACATGTCGGGTCTTTTCTGCAAAGGAATAGAAGGATGGTTTACGTTCAATAAAAAGCTGTTGCGTCAGCTGCCAGTTTTCGTACTCCTGAAAAAGCCCAACGGGTATAGCGGTGTGCCCCCCCTGGCGAAGCCGGTAAAAAAGGTGCGTGCCACACTCACGGCAGAACCCGCGCTCCGCCCAGTCTGATGAAGCAAAAACCACAACGTGGTCCTCACCATTCACCACTACATCGTCATCACACTCAACGGCAAGCAAGGGACCTCCGCCCCATCGTCGACAAATATCACAGTGGCATACAGCAACATGCGGTGAATTTGGAGTAGCACCAAGGGAAACAGCACCGCATAAACAGCGGCCAGTCATGGGAGCCGGGAAATGCATGTCGAAATCCGTCCGTGGTAACTTGCACTGCTCTACTGTACCCCGACTCTGCACACTTGGCAGCCCCATTCACCGGTCACGCAGAGTCAGGCCAAAACAGAGCCATAACGAATCAAGAACGCCCATAACACGCGAGATCCGCGCGCCCCGTCTGCCTTGCCCACTCATCTGCCCACTCAGCCAGGGGACCCATTGCCTTCATCAACTTAAGGCCAAGGTCTGTGAGGGCATACCCCTTGCCATCTTCGAGTATCACCACCCCGGCCTCCCGAAGCTCCTTGAGACGAGACATGAGAACATTTGGAGAACTGATTCCACACTCTTGCTGCAACGCTCGACTGCTCTTGTGTTGATGCTCCCTCAGGCACCACAGAATCCGCAACGACCAACGGCGGCCCAGTAAATCCAGTGCCACCATAATTGGCTGTCCCGATTGGGAATTACGTACCGGCTGTCCCGGCTTGACTGAACGGGTTCTCGCCACACTTGATCTCCCGGCTTTACGCTACTAAATTGATAGCGCTATTTATCTGATAGCAAATTTTAACAGAAAATGAGGACAAACCATGATCATTGATGCTTGGGCTCAACACCCTACCCTGCGCCACCTTCAGGATCCTATTTTCGACTCCCTGAGGCGCTGGACTAAAACACCTGCCCCCTCCTCGGAACTCCCTGTGTCTGCCACCGTAGCGATGATGGATGCCGCCCAGGTCGACCTGAGTCTGATTTCAGCCTGGGAAGCACCGGGGAAAACCATGATCTCCAATGATGAAGTAGCGCAGTTTGTCCACCAGGCACCTAACCGGTTACTCGGGATTGGTTCCGTGGATATTTCCCGTCCAATGGCTGCAGTTCGGGAAATTCGTCGCTGTGTTAACGAGCTGGGGTTCAAGGGAATCCGAGTACTTCCCTGGCTGTGGGGAGTGCCACCCACCGACCGCCGTTTTTATCCTGTTTATACGGCCTGCGCTGAAATGGGCGTTCCATTCTGTACGCAAATTGGCCACACCGGACCGTTAATGCCGAGTGAAGTCGGTCGTCCCATTTATCTGGACCAGGTTGCGCTGGATTTTCCTGAACTAAAAATTGTGGGTGGTCATATCGGCTACCCCTGGACTGAAGAAGCGATTGCCATCGCCACCAAGCATGAGAACGTCTTCATCGACACATCTGCGTACACCGCAAACCGTTATCCGTCAGCGCTGGTGGAGTTCATGCGCGGACACGGCCGCAGCAAGGTCCTTTTTGGTACCAATTATCCTATGATCCCGGCCGAGAAAGCCCTTGAGGATCTGGACCAGTTGGCTCTCGATGACGAAAGCCACGCCCTGTTCCTTGCTGGTAATGCTCAGAGGGTGTTTGAGCTTACCTGGAACGGGTAATGTCCTGGCGGGTACTTCCGGTAGCCGCCGAAGGCGGGTAGCGATAATGCCCGGTGATCTCGTAGTCGAACAGCATATCCTCCAGTTCAGGGCCGGCACCAATGTTATGCACTATCAGTGGAGTGTCGCTGCCCTCAACCTTGCGGTCAGTCACAATACCGATATGCGGCAAGTTACCGGGTAACACCCATGTAACCATGTCACCGGGGGCATAGTCGGCGGGCCGATGGCTGACGGGAAAAGATTCACCATGTCGGCGGAAGAAAGTTTGCAAGTTGGGGACGCGGCGGTGGTCGATATTCCGATCGGTGAAATTCAACCCCCAGATCCGTTTCGACGGATAAGCGGCGAAATTGCTGACCATATCCTCATGGACCAATACCTGCAGATCAACGCCCAGTGCGCGGTAAGCCCGGATCACCACATCCGTACAGACACCGATATTGGAAGGGACATCACCATTTGGGTAAACCAACGCATAGTAGGCGCCGTTGTAACTAACCTGATGGCGTGTACGCTCCAGAGCTGCCAACACCAGCATCTGCTGAAACGTGGTTGCTTGCACCGTTCCTGGCACCAGCAAGCAAAGTAGCGTTACCCCTGCTACCAGACGTTTCATCTTTTTTCCGTCTCTTTCCCACCTCGATTCAGCAGACGGCCTCACATGGACCAACGCAGCGCCGGCGGGAATGATCAGTCATGGGAGCGTTGAGTCAGCGCCACCCAGCCGAAGAACACCATAAAGGCCAGATCGTTGAGCCCATAGATGCTGTAAAACACCCCGGCAAACAAATCCTGCTCATACACCGCACCAAGGCTATGGCTCGACATCCATACAGACCAGGCCACCACATACACCAGCTTCTCTACGGCAAACGCTGCCGCCAACCAACGAAGATCTCCCCGGACAAAAGCTGCCCCCAGATAAGCCAGCCCCCATACTACAATCATCATGAGCCCAAAGTTGGACATGACCACCGGGTCCGCCTGATTAATGGCATCATTGGTAAAGGCACGGGAGAAAAGCATCACCCCACCGATATTCATCAATGCCGCCGCAATAAAACCGTTACGAGTCAGGTTGCTATTCATTCTTTCTCCAAGGCAACACATTATTGTTTGATAAAGGCCAATCAGCACATCAGACATTCATGACTGCAGGATCGGTTTGGCAAGCTACGCCCGGAAAGCACTTGTAGGCATAACAGGTCAAAGGCGCTCAGCGATAAAGCGACCAACCCGGATCATGAGCGACCTCATAACCCCATTGTAGTGTTGATTCCTGTTGTTTCATGCTTTCAAGCACACCCTCAACCGTATCAGGCTGTGCAGTGTAAAAAACCAGTTGGCGCATTCTCGGGAGAGTCAGCACAACAGCAATGACAGTATCACTGTTTTTCAGAGCCGCCCCGACCTTATCTTCAAATTGATACAGTTCATGAGAGGCTTCGGCTACAGGAAACCCGTTCTCATCCACGCGGTTAATCCCGATCGCAATCATCACCCGGTAGGGGTAAGCCTTTCGACTCTTTGCCACCGCCAACGCGCCGCGGTTTTGTCTGACTATCAAGGGCGCGCCATCAACAGACCCACGGCTAATTTCCCAGGATTCCTCTTGCTCATCGATTGCTATCACGCTACTCGCGCAAGCCAGCAATGCCAAACTCACAGAGCCCACCACAAGCATTTTAATAATTTTCACGACTATCCATGTCCCTATTTTCTTCAACAACTCGGCATTACAGGATAATGATATCCAGTAGAAGTCGGGGTTAGCCTTTATTCTTCCAATCCAGACTATAAAGGTCATCCCTGCGATCGCGCAGATTGGTCACCGACCCCTCCCGGTGCAGCAGTTTCAGTTTTTCCAGATCCACATCCGCAAACATCAGCATTTCGGTGTTGGGTACCGACTCACTGATGATGGCATCGTGGGGGAAATAGAAATCGCTGGGGGAAAATACCGACGACTGGGCGTACTGGATATCGACCGCATCCACCCTGGGCAGATTGCCCACGGAACCGGCGATGGCCACGTAGCATTCGTTTTCGATGGCGCGAGCCTGGGCACAATGACGCACCCGCAGATAACCATTCTTGGTGTCAGTCCAGAACGGGACGAACAGGATATCCATCTTTTCTTCGGCCAGCAGACGGCCCAGCTCCGGAAACTCCACGTCGTAGCAGATCAGAATACCGACCCGACCGGCATCGGTATCGAATACCTGTACCTTGTTGCCGCCCTGGATCACCCAGTCCCGACGCTCATGGGGCGTGATGTGGATCTTGTACTGGGACTCCACCGACCCGTCACGGCGCATCAGATAAGCGACGTTATAGACCTTTTCATCTTCAATCACCGGCATGGAACCACCGACAATATTGATATTGTAACTCACGGCCATATCCGCCAGCGCATCACGCACTTCATCGGTAAAACTGGCCAGGAAACGCACCGCTTCCACTGAGTTCAGTTCCGGACGCAGGCCCATGAGTGGCGCACTGAAAAATTCCGGCAACACGGCAAAGTCCGCGCGATAATCCGATAACGCGTCGATAAAGAATTCCACTTGGTTAAGCAGGTCCTGCACATCCCGTGCCGCCCGCATCCGCCGCTGGACAACGCCCACTCGAACCACGGTACGACGGGGCCACTCAGTATCTTCATCTTCCGGTTCATAAAGAATGTTGTCCCATTCGAGCAGCGTCGCGTACCCGCGAGAGTCTTCATCCTCCGGCAGGTATTGCTTCATGAGACGTTTCACATCGAAGCCATTGGACAGCTGAAACGACAGAATAGGGTCGTAGATTGCGCGGGCTTCTACCTGCTCAATGTATTCGGTGACCTTCATCTGATCTGCGTATTTGGAAAAGCCTGGCAAACGACCACCGGCCAGAATGGCACGCAGATTCTCTTCCCGACACAGCTCCTTGCGCGCCTCATAAAGCCGACGCCCCAGACGGTAACCGCGGTATTCCTTGTCCACAAACACATCCAGACCATAGAGCGCATCCCCCTTGCGGTTATGGGAACGCACCTTGTCGTCGGTGATCAGGTCTTCATAGCGGTGCGGGTTGGAGAAGCGGTCGTATTTCACCTTGATGGTTAGCGCGGTTGCCACCAGTTCCCCGTTATCCTCTATCACCAACTGCCCTTCCGGAAAAATACGGATCAGGGTGCGAATAGTGTCTTCCGGCCAGGCCCCGCCAATGTCGTGATAGACCTGGTCCATCAGTCGTGCCAGCGCCGGGTAGTCTTCTTCGGTCAGGGTGCGCAGGCGCAGGCGGGTCGTTTCTTCAGCCATAAAAACTCCTTGTGGATACGCAGCACCGCTCTGTGCGGAGCGCTGCAGCACATGAAACATCAACAACATTACCGCTTTGAGGCCGGGCTCTATCAGGCATTCAACGGCGGGAACGGAATCAGCCAACTCATGGCACGATTGTGCAGCGCATCGGGGCCTGTAGGATAGAGGGCAACGCCATCGGGACGAATAAAAATCACCCCTCCATCATTCAGTGCGACGTAGCCGGAAGCATGCTCACGCACAAACCCGCAGGCTTGCCCCCAGGACGGTTGCAGCGAGGGTGGAATGCTTTCGTAGCCAATGACACCATTGGCAAGGGGGTCATCGATGGCGACCCGGTCACGATAGAGGCCAATAGCATCTTCCCCCACCAGCAGCACCATGCCCTGATGGAAGTGCAGCAGGGTCACATTGCCACGGCCGTTGAGAGTCAGATTTTCCTGGCGATCGATAATGGTATCCATAAGCAACCTTGGCAGATTGGGCAGATAAATGGCTGAAAACATTGTAATACTTACCGGCGCGGGAATCTCGGCGGAATCCGGCATCAAGACGTTCCGGGCGTCAGACGGCCTGTGGGAAAACCACCGGGTCGAAGATGTGGCCACACCCGAAGCCTTCTTTCGCAACCCGCTGATGGTGCAACAGTTCTATAACACCCGCCGCGAGCAATTGCTCAGCGCCACCATCAAGCCCAATGCCGCGCATCAGGCCCTGGCGCAGCTTGAAACGGCCTGGCCTGGACAGGTTCTGCTGATCACCCAGAACATCGACAACCTGCATGAACGGGCAGGCAGCCGCAACCTGATCCACATGCATGGGGAGCTGCTCAAAGGGCGCTGTCAGACCAGCGGTGGGTTGCTGGAGATTGATCACGACCTGACACCGGCGCTCCCCTGCCCGCTCTGTGGGAAACCCGGCTGTCTGCGCCCCCATGTGGTGTGGTTCGGGGAAATGCCCCTGCAAATGGAGACGATCTACCAGGCGCTGGCCCGGTGTGACCTGTTCATCAGTATCGGGACCAGCGGCAACGTCTACCCGGCGGCAGGTTTTGTGGAAGAGGCCAATCGTCACGGCGCGCACACCATTGAGCTCAACCTGGAACCCTCGCAGCGACTGACCGCCTTTGCCGAGCACCGTCACGGACTGGCCACAGATCTCGTGCCCCGCTACGTGGATGAGCTGCTTACCACCTGAACCTGCACGGTGGCCCACGTGCTCGCCAGACAAAGCAGGATCAGGTACGGAACCTGCGGATGGCAGGTCTGCAACAGACACCAATATTGAGGGTTTCTATCACCGGCAGAGCCGGCCTCATATTTCTATAAGCCGCTGTTTCCGCTAGACTGCTGGACCTCTAAGAAGGGAGAGTCAGCCAGGGGCGCGGCCTCCAGCAACGACAGGTAGCAAAGACCATCATGACCGATAAACAGGTAGACGATCTCAATATCGCCTCACAGGAACTCCTGATCACCCCGAATGCGCTGAAAGAAGAGCTGCCGCTCTCGGACAACGCGCGCAAGACGGTGATTGAAGGGCGCGAGACCATTCGCAACATCCTCGACCGCAAGGACCACCGTCTGTTCGTGGTCATCGGCCCCTGCTCTATCCATGACACCAAGGCGGCCATGGACTACGCGCAAAAGCTGAAAGCACTTGCCGAGGAAGTGAAAGACACCATCTACCTGGTGCTGCGGGTCTATTTCGAGAAGCCACGTACTACAACTGGCTGGAAGGGGCTGATCAACGACCCCTACATGAATGATTCCTTCAAGGTGCAGGATGGTTTGCATATCGCCCGCAAACTGCTGCTGGACGTGGCCGAGCTTGGCCTGCCGGCCGCCACCGAAGCACTGGACCCAACCACCCCCCAGTACATTCAGGATCTGATCGCCTGGAACGCGATTGGCGCCCGTACCACCGAAAGCCAGACCCACCGGGAAATGTCGTCCGGTCTGTCCAGCCCGGTGGGCTTCAAGAATGGCACCGATGGCAGCCTGGATGTGGCCGTCAACGCCATGCTGAGTGTGCAGTCCCCACACCGCTTCCTGGGTATTGATCCGGAAGGCCGTGTGGCACTGACCACCACCAAGGGCAACCAGTACGGACATGTGGTACTGCGCGGTGGCGGCGGCAAGCCGAACTATGATTCCGTATCCGTGGCCCTGGCCGAAAAAGCGCTGGAAAAGGCCGGCGTCTCCACCAACATCATGGTGGACTGCTCCCACGCCAACTCCAACAAGGATCCCGGCCTGCAGCCTCTGGTGATGGAAAACATCGCCAATCAGATTCTCGAAGGCAACCAGTCCATTGTAGGCCTTATGGTGGAATCCCACCTGAAATTCGGCAACCAGAAGATCCCGGCCAATCTGGATGACCTGGAATACGGTGTGTCCATTACCGATGGCTGTATTAGCTGGGAAACCACGGAAGAGTCCATCCGTGACATGGCCAGCAAGCTGCGCGAGGCGCTACCCAAACGTTTGGGCTGAGCCACTGCCCAGTACTGAAAAGCCGCCTTCCTGGCGGCTTTTTTTATGGTTCATCGCGGATTAACGGGAATCGTCCACAGCCCTCCCTTACGCAGGAGCGTCACTGGCGGCGCGATAACCCAGGTCGTTAAAGACGGATTTACCACAGAGGGCACAGGCTCCACAGAGCAAAACCGTCTTCCTGCGCGAACCGTGCCCTCTGTGATAAAAATGCTTTTGATCCTGGTCTGGGATCGCGCCGCCACCGAGCGTAGCGAAGGAACGCCTGCAGGGCCGCCCGGAGGCTGAACGAAGCGAATAACCGACGCTCCTACGGCAAGTAAGGGGATTAAACCGGGCCTTTCCCGCTACCCGCGATAAACCCAAAAAAAACCCGGCGCTAAACGCCGGGCTTTTTCAGGCTGTTTCCTGACAGGCAGATTTACATGAAACCGCCAAACAAGGTATCAAACAGCTCAGTCAGGGCACCGGTATCAAGAGACGGTTGTTCCGGCGCTTCCTGATTGATCAGACAACCCAGACCCAGTGTCAGGGACAGATTACCTTCTTCGTTGAAGGCGCTCAGCAACGGACAGCCTGGCAGCAGGCCAATGCTTTCCGTATTGAGCAGTTCAACGTTGTCCAGTGACTCCACAAAGCAGGCACGCGGATCGACACTGCCAGTAGCAGACGTCTGCGGGCATACCTGTTCGGTCAGCGGATTCGGCTCACTCAACGGGCCCAGCAGTTCTTCCAGAGCGGCAAGACCTGCTCCCGCTTCTGCCAGACAATCCGCCGGGGTGGTCGGTCCCAAATCACCCGCTGCCGTTTCCGGGCAGAATTGCTCCAGCGCAGGGGCCAGCGGGTTGTCACCACCGCCCGGCATACCACCAGTCACCGCTTCTTCGAAACAGGCTGCCGGATCCACGGAACCGTCTGCAGATTCCATGGGGCACAGGGCTTCGGTAAGTGGGTTGGCGCCACCGATGATGTCCTCAATGTTGCCAAAGCTGCTCCCCGCTTCGGTCAGACAGTCCACCGGTGTGGTTGGACCAACCTCGGCTTCAGCGGTATTGGGGCAGAACTGCTCCAGCACCGGTGCCAATGGATTTTCACCACCACCCGGAGTACCTCCAGACAAGGCCTCCTCAAAGCAGGCTGCCGGATCTACCTGCCCATCAGCGGACTCTGCCGGGCAGAACTGCTCGGTGAGCGGATTTGACCCAGAGATCAGGTCCTGCACATCGCCAAAAGCGGAACCGGCTTCCGTCAGGCAGTCGATCGGCGTCGTCGGACCGACTTCACCGGTGGCGGTTTCCGGACAGAACTGTTCCAGAACAGGGGCAAACGGATTCTCACCACCACCCGGCAGTTCCCCGCCCATTGCCAGGGCTTCCTGGAAACAGGCCGCCGGATCTACCGTGCCATCGGCGGATTCTTCAGGACACAGCTGTTCGGTCAGGGGATTGGAGCCTGAAATCAGATCCTGGACATCACCAAACGCAGCACCGGCTTCAGTCAAACAATCGATGGGAGTGGTCGGGCCGACATCGGCGTCTGCCGTTTCAGGGCAGAACTGCTCAAGCACAGGGGCCAACGGATTGCCCCCGCCACCACCGGGGAGGCCTCCCGCTGCGGCTTCTTCAAAACAGGCCGCAGGGTCAATCGGTGTTGACGCTGCCGCTTGCGGGCACAGGTTCTCGGTCAGGGGATTAGGCCCTAACAGCAGATCCTGAACATCCTGGAAGTTACCGCCGGCTTCCGTCAGACAGTCAATCGGCGTAGTCGGCCCCAAATCTCCTTCGGCCGTTTCCGGGCAGAACTGCTCCAGCACTGGCGCGAGAGGGTTATCTCCGCCACCACCTGGCAGCTCGCCCCCCATAGCCAAGGCCTCCTGGAAGCAAGCCGCAGGGTCTACCATGCCATCAGCCGATTCTTCCGGACACAGCTGTTCGGTCAGGGGATTGGAGCCTGAAATCAGGTCCTGGACATCACCAAACGCAGCACCCGCTTCGGTTAGGCAATCAATCGGCGTGGTGGGGCCGACGTCACCCGCGGCAGTCTCAGGGCAGAATTGCTCCAGTACCGGTGCCAGTGGGTTATCGCTGCCACCATTCCCGCCATCGCCACCGTCACCACCATCTCCGCCACCTGCGGCTTCCTCGAAGCATGCGGCTGGATCAATGGGGGTTGTCTGGGCCGCTTCCGGGCACAGATTTTCGGTCAGTGGGTTCGGGCCCAGTAGCAAGTCTTGTACATCCTGGAAGTTACTACCCGCTTCCGCGAGGCAGTCGACTGGCGTGGTTGGGCTTACATCACCGGCTGCCGTTTCCGGACAGAATTGTTCCAGCACCGGGGCCAACGGATTGTCACCACCACCAGGCAAACCACCACCAGCGGCTTCCTGGAAACAGGCGGCCGGATCGACCTGACCATCAGCGGACTCTTCCGGGCAGAACTGGTCGGTAAGCGGGTTAGAACCAGAAATCAGGTCCTGCACGTCGCCAAAGGCGGAACCGGCTTCCGTCAGACAGTCCACTGGGGTGGTCGGGCCGACCTCACCCGCTGCCGTTTCCGGACAGAATTGTTCCAGCACCGGGGCCAGCGGATTGTCTCCACCACCGCCACCGGGCAGACCACCGCCGGCCACTTCCATGAAACAGGCTGCCGGATCAATGGGGGTAGTCTGTGCAGCTTCAGGACACAGGTTTTCGGTCAGCGGGTTGGGCCCAAGCAGCAGATCCTGCACGTCCTCAAAGTTACCGCCAGCTTCGGCCAGGCAGTCTACCGGGGTGGTTGGGCCAACAGGCGCCAGCGCCGCTTCCGGGCAGAACTGTTCCAGCAGAGGTTTGAACGGATTGCTGTCGCCGCCCCCATCACCGGGGAAACCACCGGCACCCATGGTCGCTTCGGCAAAACAATCCGGGGGATTGACTCGCCCATCGGCCGCGTCCATGGGACAGATTTGCTCTGTCAGCGGGTTAGGCGCAGTGATCATGTCAATGATGGTAATGTAGACGCGGCTGGCTTCATCCAGACAAGCTGTTGGCGCTTCAGGAGACGGCGCAACGCTGCCGGTTTCCGGACATAGCTGGCCGGCAATCGGATCTGCCTCTGCATCACCGCCGTCGCCGCCACCCGGTAAACTACCGCCCGCGACCGCCTCAGCGAAACAATTCGCAGGATCGACCTCACCATTGGCAGACTCCACCGGACAGATAGCCTCAGTGATCGGGTTGCTTGCGCCAAGAAGATCACCAGCATTCTGCAGGCTGCCTGCGGCTTCCTGCAGACAGGCTGCAGCAAAAGTACCAGACTGCTCAACGAAGCCGGTCAAGGCCGCCTGAGGGTCTTCCTGCAACAGTGACGGGTCAAACAGGCCCTCAGGGTCGAATGCAGTGACCGCCTCCGGACAAAATTGCTGGACGATCATATCCTGCGAAAGTTCTGAGTCCTCTTCCCCTTCCTGGAAACACTGAAGAGGATCCAGAGACCCGCCCTCGGCAACCTCTCCGGATGCTTCCGGACAGAGAACATTCGTCAGTTCATTCTGCTGATCGATGATTGATGCGATTTCTGGTGGCAGAGTGCGAGCTACCGCATCCGCTGCGTCGGAGGAAGGCGATGAACTACCCCCTCCACCGCCACAGGCTGCCAGCATGGCTGCCAGAGCGCTGCTGCCTACCAGAAGTTTGAGTTGATTGGCCAAGATGAACCCCTCCATCGTGCTTTGTCGTTATTGCCCCCCCTCGGGGAGATTGCATTAGCGACTATGGAAGGGATGTGCAATCTGCTGTAGAGCAACGCCGTTGACAGAATGTAAGCTAGCGTAGCCAGCGTTACCCAATGGTGTCTGAAGTCGGGTCAGTGCAACTTATTGATAACAGATTACACTCATGGGCTGGATGACCCCATTACCAGGGACGCATGAGCTCGCACATGATGATGGTTATCCGTCTTGCTCAGATGAGGATGAACAAAAGCACCAATTTCCCGAAACGCCTGCCCTGCTTCCGGTAACCAACCAGACAACGCCTGAAACACATGAGGCATCTTTTCCCATACCTGTAGCAGACAAGTTACCCCCGCGGCCCGGGCACGTTCCGCAATCCGCTGGGCATCACTGAGCAACACTTCCGTGCTGCCAACCTGAATAATCAGGGGGGGCAACCCAGTAAAATCGGCGAACACCGGCGAGAGGGTCGGAGCTGCCGGATCCTCGCCCCGACTGTACGAGCCAGACACGAAGCGCAGAGCCTGCAGAGGGATCAGCGGGTCCTTATCCTCATTGTCCCGGATAGAATCGCCGGAACAGGTCAAATCCCCCCACGGACTAATCAAAACCGCGCAGGAAGGCAGCGGCAATCCCATCTCACGCAGTCGTATCATCGTGACCAATGACAAATTGCCGCCGGCAGAGTCGCCAGCAAAGACAATCTGCTGCGGATCATAGCCCTGAGTTAGCAAGGCACGATAGGCGCTCACAGCATCTTCAAGGGGCGCTGGATAGGACCAATCGGGGGGTTGCCGGTAATCCACTGCCAGCACCTTTGCCCGGCAATAGTGACTCATTCGCCAGGTCACCGCACGGTGTGAGCGCGGCGAACCAAAAAAATAGGCGCCACCGTGAAAATACATCACCACCCGACTGGCACGCACCTGTCGCCCGGTGATCAACCATTCACCGGGCACGCCTCCTACATGGGCGCGCGCTATGTGCACATCAGAAGGCACCGGCAAAGCCAGTGTAACGGCATCAAAGCCAAGCTGGGAAAACTTCATGAAGCGGGGGGTAAATCTCACCCGATTCACCACCGGTTTCACCACTCCTCGCAGAGCGGCACCAATGGCTTTGCCCTGCCAGCTGACGGCACGAAAATACTGGTTGTTATTGTCGTTCATTGCATCGTTATTCCACTGGCCCAAAACCAGAGTAAGTGGTCATTCTTTGGGGAACAAGCCACAATAGCCTCAGCTTTGTTGCTCAATGAACCACAGGAAGACGAGACCCGGTATGGAATCACTGCGCCAACGCTGGCGGCATATCATTTTTGGTACCGATACACCGGCCGGGCAGCTGTTTGATGTGCTCCTGATTGTGGCGATTCTGGGCAGTGTGGTCGCAGTAATGCTGGATAGCGTTTCCGGACTCCATGAGAATTACGGCACCTGGCTGTACGCCGCCGAGTGGTTTTTTACCATACTCTTCACCTTTGAATACGGAGTACGGCTCTGGGTCAGTGACCGCCCATTGCGCTATGCACGAAGCTTTTTTGGCATCGTGGATCTGCTTTCGATTATTCCGACGTATTTGAGCCTGTTTGTACCCGGCTCCAACTATCTGCTGACCATCCGTGCCCTGCGTGTCCTGCGGGTATTTCGGGTGATGAAGCTGGCCAAATTCATGGGCGAAGCCAATCAACTGGGGCTGGCACTGGTACGAACCCGGCGCAAGATTGCCGTGTTCATGTTTTCGGTTTTTGTGGTGATCATCATTTTCGGCAGCCTGATGTATGTCGTCGAAGGCCCCAGGAACGGCTTCACCAGCATCCCGCGCAGTATCTACTGGGCCATCGTCACGATCACCACGGTCGGTTACGGCGATATTTCTCCGCAGACGCCACTGGGGCAACTGATTGCATCACTGGCCATGATCACCGGCTACGCCATCATTGCGGTGCCTACTGGCATCGTCACAGCCGAAATCTCTGCCGCTCGCACCAGCATGCAGTACGAGCGCGAGTGCACCCACTGCCACCGCCACGCGCACGACCCGGATGCCCGGTTCTGCAAGCAGTGTGGCAATGAGCTGCCAAAGTTGTCACTGAAAGGGCCGGATGGCTAAGTCTGCTACGCTATGCTTGCGCGGCTTGACGCAACGGTGAAGCAGGGTTTGCGGTCTGCCTTCAAGGCCAGACGTCCGGGACTGTGAACATCTGGTCTGTCTCGCTCTTCCGCTAGCCCCTGATACACCTTAAATAAGGCCCTCGCGCTCCAGCACTTCAATAAACAGGGAAGGCTCCGGGCGAATCCGGTAGTTGTCGGTCAGATGCTGGAACACCAATCGCCCTTGAGCGTCCAGGATCAACACCGTGGGCATAACCGTATCACTGTCATAACCCAGCACTTCGAGTCCCGCCGGCGTGCCCCCCGCGTCAAGAATCCCCAGCGCACGGGCGGCAGCATTGTCATCATCTCGCAGATAGTCAAAATTCACTGAAAACTGTTTTGCCAGTTCCGCCGACTGGGCATGGGATTGCGGACTGATCAGCGCCACACGTACCCCCTTGTCTTGCAGGGACTGGTAGGCCGCTGCCACTTCGCGTATCTGGGCAAGACACAACGGACACCAGTTACCCCGAAAGAACAACATCACCACCGGGCTGCCCGCAAAGTCCGCCACCGTCACCGGACGATTCTCAAGATTGGTAAACTGTACTGTCGGCAGCATTTCACCGACTTTCGCCACCACCGGGCGCTGCTGATAACGGCTGTACCAACGAATATAAAGATGCACCCCGGCCAGATTCAGCACCGCAAGCGTGGTCATCAACCAACAGGCATGCCCGGCCAGAAACAGACTGATCACGGCAAGGGTGCCCAGCATTGAGGGCCAGAAGACCCAGGGTAATGAGGCACTGGTTCGTGCCGGTTTCCCGAGAAACAGCCACCCCAGAAACGCCAGCATGGGAACAGCGGCAAGCAGCAGCGCCAACGACGCCAGATTCCCGGACGACACCAGCAACCACAGAGCGAAAACGACCGTGGCTACCGCGAGGGAAATCAGACCGGAAATAAACAAGGATTTGAGACTTTTCATGGACAACCCCATTGTGCATTCGCCATTGGATGCACAATGGGGACAGGCGTTACAAAAGAAATCAGGCGCTGCAGGTTTCCAGAAGACCGCGCAGCTCCGGAATACACGACCCACAGTTGGTGCCGGCCTTGCAGCACTTGCCAATGGCTTCCACGGAATCTGCGCCCTCTTCCACAGCTGTCTCGATGGTCTTCTGTCGAACCTGATGACAGCTGCAAATCACCGGCCCCAGATCGGGACCGGCATCTGCGGGTTGCCCGGCCAGAATCGATAGCGCCTGCACTTCACCGCCTTCAGTGAAGCACGTCGCCAGCCACTCCACGTCACACAGCGGCAGGGTTTCGCCAATGGCCAGCCAGGCAATCAGCTTGCCATCGCTGTCCAGAGCCGCACGGCGGAAATGCCCGGTAGAGGGATCATTCAGCGCCAGCCACTGGGCGGCCTCTGGCATCCATTCGTGAAGTTGTTGTTCGGTTAGGTCCGCATCGCCGGCCAGCCGATAGCGTTGTACCTGGCCCGCCTGCAAAAATGCATCGACGGGAACTCGGGCCCAGTACTCCACGGCGGGCGGGGTTGCCGCCGTGAACAACCAGCCATGCCAGCGGGGTTGCCAGTCGCTGACATTAACCGGCGTATGTTTGAACGCTGGCTGGCCGGAATGCGGATCCAGACGTGCCGGTACCAGGGCATCAACCCGGGCCCGACGAGAAAACTGATCAGTCCAGTGCATGGGCATAAACGCGGTACCGGGTCGCTGCCCGCCATCGCTTTTAACCCGCACCAACGCATCACCCACCCGGCTGGTCAGGCGGACAAAACCGCCATCTGCAAGTCGGTAACGCTCGATGTCTTTGGGATGCAAAGCCGCAAACGGCTCGCTGAGGTGGGCAAACAAGCGACCTGCGCGCCCGGTGCGCGTCATGGTGTGCCACTGGTCGCGAATACGGCCACTGTTGAGAATGATCGGGAAGCTGTCGCCAATCTCGCGCACCACCGGATTCTCGCAGGCCACAAAACGGGCACGACCATCCGGGGTGGAGAACGTGCCGTCCGCAAAGCAACGGTCACCGCCCTGCAGTGGCCATTGCTGGGGCTGCCACTGCTCGTATTGGTCGGCACTCAGTTCCGCCGCAGCAGTCAGGTCAAGCCGCTTGCCAAACCGGCCTGCCAAGGCGGTGAGCGCCGAGTACTCGGCAAAAATTTCGTGTTCGTGCTGATAACCGAATCCCTGGGTGTACCCCATACGGCGCGCCACTTCGGTGATAATCCACCAATCCGCCCGGGCTTCTCCCGGGGCGGGCTGAAACGGCCGCTGACGGGAAATACAGCGCTCGGAGTTGGTGACCATGCCGGACTTCTCACTCCAGCCCAACGCGGGCAGACGGATGTCCGCACACGCGAGGGTATCGCCGCTGGCCACACAGTCGGAGACCACCACCGTGTCGCATCCCATCAAGGCGTGACGAACCCGGTCGGCCTCTGGCAGGGAATCCACCGGGTTAGTGGCCATGATCCAGACCGCTTTTACCTCGCCACTTTCCACCGCATTGAACAGGTCCACCGCGGTGAGACCGTTGTGTTTTGCCAACTGTTCGGTCTGCCAGAAATCCGCCACCGCGGCGTGATGTTCGGGGTTATCGATATCCAGGTGCACGGCCAGCTGGTTGGCCAGACCGCCCACTTCGCGCCCGCCCATGGCATTAGGCTGCCCGGTAATAGAAAACGGGCTGGCGCCCGGTTTGCCGACGCGGCCGGTAGCCAGGTGGGCATTGATAATCGCGTTACCCTGGTCTGAGCCGTTTCGGGCCTGATTCACCCCCTGTGAAAACACTGTCACAGTGCGTTCGCAGGCCGCAAACCAGTGATAAAAGGTGGTCAGATCGACTTTCGACACACCCAGCTGTCGGGATAGTGCGTCCCAGTCGTTACCCTGGGCGCGGGCTGTGGCCAGTGCCTGATCAAAGCCGTTGGTATGATGGGCGATGTAATCCTGGTCCAGCGCGTTGTGATCATCCAGCCAGGTCAGCAGACCGTTGAACAACGGCACATCCTGACCGGGTCGCACCGGTATATGCAGGTCGGCAAGATCGCAGGTGGCGGTACGGCGAGGATCAATCACCACCACTTTCATTTCCGGCCGTGCCTGCTTTGCCGCAGCAATGCGCTGGTACACGATCGGATGTGCCCAGGCGGTGTTGGAGCCAGTAAGAATCACCAGATCCGCGATTTCCAGATCTTCATAACAGCCCGGCACAACATCTTCACCAAAGGCACGCTTGTGGGCGACCACCGCACTGCTCATGCACAGGCGAGAATTGGTATCAATGTTGGCACTGCCGATGTAGCCCTTCATCAATTTGTTGGCCACATAGTAATCTTCGGTGAGCAGCTGGCCGGAGACATAAAAGGCCACGGCATCGGGGCCATGTTCATCCACGATACGGCGAAAACGCTCGGCCACTTCGTCCAGTGCCCGGTCCCAGCTCACCCTTTCCCCATCGATATCGGGATACAGCAAGCGGTCCTGGTCGCCCAGGGTTTCCAGTACAGACGAGCCTTTCACACACAGTCGGCCCGCGTTGGCCGGGTGTGCTGAATCGCCTTGCAGCTCCTTGCCATCAGTGCGAATTCCGCAACCTACGCCACAATACGGGCAAGTGGTACAGATACTACTCATGCGGCAATTTCCTCCTCGCCGTCGCCGCCCCTGTCCGCTGCCTTGTAGAACGCTTCACCCAGCAGCAACACCTGGCGACGGGCGCCGATATCTGCATGCTCGCGCCACAAGGTTTCGTAAAAGGCAGCGTCAGACACATCGCCATACAGCACCATGCCGATGATCCGGTTATCACGAACCTGAAGACGACGGTAACCACCCGGCAGAGACAGCTGCAGGGTTTCCCCTTCACCGCCTGTGCCTGCGCCTTCAAAATCGCCAAACGAGACCAGATCAATACCGGAAATTTTCAGGCGGGTGGCACTATCGGCATAGAGATATCGCCGGTGGCCCAGTTCCGCCAGATGGCTGGCACACACCGCAGCCTGTTCATACAGCGGTGCGACCAGACCGAAGGTCCGGTTACGGTGCTCCACGCATTCGCCAATGGCATAAATAGCAGGGTCAAACGTTTGCAAGGTGTCATCGACACGAACACCTTGGTTAACGCTTAAGCCTGCGTAATCGGCCAGTTCCGTCCGCGGAACAATACCCACGGCCTGAACCACATAATCTGCGGGCAGACGCTGACCATCGGCCAGCCTGACAGCCGCCACGCGGCCCTGCCCTTGCGTTTCCGTATCAGCGCTCTCGATGGCAGCCGTGCGGGCCTGCATGACAAATTTCACGCCCCGTTTTTCCAGGTCGTGTTGCAGGCGATGACCGGCTGCCTCATCGAGTTGCTGATTGAGCAAGTGGCCGCGACTGTGAACCAGGGTAACATCATGCCCCTGCTTCACCAGTGCATCGGCGGCCTCAAGCCCTAAAAAGCCGCCGCCCACGACCACCACACGGGCGGCCGAGAGCGACAACAACTTGCGCACGTCATAGAGATCGCGAAAGCTCATGACGCCGTCTAGATTCACTCCCTCAACGGGAAGCTGGCGGGGTGCAGCCCCGGTAGCCAGCACCAGGCGGTCGTAGTCCAGCTTGTGGCCGGCGGCAGTGACCACCTGACGACGGTGGCGGCGGATAGCCACCACCGGTGAACCGGTTATGAGTCGAATTCCCCGGTCCCGGTACCACTGGTGCGGGTGGGTGGTGATCGTGACTTCGTCAGTCCCACCACCCAACAGGGGCGACAGCATGACCCGGTTGTAACCAGCAAAAGGTTCTTCGCCGACCACCGTGATCTGATACAGATCCGGCGCCAGGCGAGTCACCTCTTCCAGCAGGCGGATCGCCGCCATGCCGTTACCAATTACTACCAGTTTTTTCATTACTACCTTGCCCTTGCGGTCAGTGTGCGGCCGACATGGCCACTTCGATCACGTCACCCTCCACCCGAACCGGGTAGACATTCAGGCTGACGGTTTCGTCTTCGATACACTGACCGGTTTCCAGATCGAAGTGCTGTTTGTAGATCGGCGAGGCCACGACCTTGCGGTCCCCGATCGATCCGAGGATCCCTCGGCTCAGCACATTGGCATGGCTGAAAGGATCCATGTTGTCGAGCGCATAAAACTGGCCATTACGGGTGCAGAACAAAGCGGCCTGGCCCGCCGGCAGACGAACGCCTACCCCGGTGCCTGGCAACACATCGCTGACCTTGCATACGGCTTTCCACTCCACGGCAACAGAACTGTTCATGATCAGGCCTCCTGAACCGTTTCAATGCGTTCGTGCTCGTAGGCGGGGCGACGTTGGCCTCGCTCACGAACGTACTGCAGGTTGTCATCATTGGCGTCATCGTTGACGAAGTGCTTGAAGCGCTTGACCGCTTCCTTGTCCTCGATGGCAGTCTTCCACTCACACTGGTAAGTGCCGATGATATGCTTCATCTGCGCTTCCAACTCTTCACCGATCCCGAGGGAATCATTGATGATCACGTCCTTGAGGTAATCGAGGCCGCCCTCCAGGTTTTCCATCCAGACACTGGTGCGCTGCAAACGATCAGCTGTCTTGATGTAGAACATCAGGAAGCGGTCGGTGTACTTGATCAGTTCTTCATCGCTAAGATCCGAGGCAAACAGATCGGCATGACGAGGGCGCATGCCGCCATTACCACAGACATACAGATTCCAGCCTTTCTCGGTAGCAATGACACCCACATCCTTGCTCTGCGCCTCGGCACATTCACGGGTACAACCACTGACCGCAAATTTGAGTTTGTGCGGGCTGCGCAGCCCTTTGTAGCGTTCTTCGATCTGGATGGCGGTGCCCACCGAGTCCTTCACACCGTAACGGCACCAAGTCGAACCCACGCAGGACTTCACGGTCCGCACCGACTTGCCATAGGCATGACCGGTTTCAAAACCGGCCTCAACCAGAATTTTCCATATTTCGGGAAGCTGATCGACGCGGGCACCGAACAGATCGACCCGCTGACCACCGGTAATCTTGGTGTAGAGGTCGTATTTCTTGGCCACTTCACCGAGCACAATCAACTTGTCCGGAGTGATTTCACCACCGGCAACGCGAGGCACGATGGAATAGGTACCATCGCGCTGCATATTGCCCATGAAGTAATCGTTGGTGTCCTGAAGGCCCGCATGGGGTTTGTTCAAGACCCAATCGTTCCAGCAGGAAGCCAGCACATTGGCCACGGTCGGTTTACAGATATCACAACCATCACCGCTGCCATGTTTTTCCAACAGCTGATCAAACGTGGTGATCTGCCCAACACGTACCAGGTGATAGATTTCCTCGCGGGAATACGGGAAGTGCTCGCAAACGTGGTTGTTGACCTCCACACCCCGTTTTTCCAACTCGCTGTCGAGCACCTGTTTCACCAGTGCGGCACAGCCGCCACAAGTACCCGCGGCATTGGTGCAGGCCTTCAGGTCGCCCACGGTCATGCAGCCACCATCGATAGCCGCACACAGATCGCCTTTGGAAACATTGTTGCAAGAACAGATTTGGGCGGTGTCTGGCAGGGCATCGGCACCCAGCAAGGGGGCGCCATCAGAGACCGGCGCCACCAGGGCTGCCGGATCGCCAGGCAAATCCATTTCGTTAAGGCACAGTTGCAGCAGGTTGCCATAATCGGCGGCGTCGCCGACCAGCACCGCGCCAAGCAGTTTCTTGCCGCACTCGCTCACCACCGCCTTCTTGTAAATGCCAGCGGTCTGATCCATGAACACGGTGCTGCGGCAGCCCGGGGTGTTGCCGTGCGCATCACCGATGGACGCGACATCCACGCCCATCAGTTTGAGCTTGGTGCTCATATCGGCACCCTGGAACGCTTTTTCGGCCTTGCCCATCAAGTGCTCGGCAGCAATTTCCGCCATCTGGTAACCCGGCGCCACCAGACCAAAGATACGGCCATTCCACAACGCCACTTCACCGATGGCGTAAACATCTTCATCTGAAGTCACACAGTGATCGTTGACGACGATACCGCCGCGCTCGCCCAGCTCCAGTTCGCAGGCACGACCCAGGGCATCCTGCGGACGGATACCAGCGGAAAAGACAATCAGGTCCGTTTCAAGATGCTTGTCTTCACCAAACACCATACGGTGTTTGCAGCTTTCGCCATCAATAATCTCCTGAGTGCCAGTGCTGGTATGCACAGTCACACCCAGTTCCTGAATTTTGTCTTTCAGCAGACCACCACCGAAATCATCCACCTGAACGGCCATCAAGCGCGGGGCAAATTCCACCACATGGGTTTCCAGACCCAGATCGTGTAATGCCTTGGCGGCTTCCAGGCCGAGTAGCCCCCCGCCGACCACAGCGCCGACTTTGCCGCCTTTACTGGCGGCAATCATGGCATCCAGATCATCGATGGTGCGGTACACAAAGCAATTATCGCGATCGTTGCCCGGGATCGGCGGCACAAACGGGTAGGACCCCGTGGCCAGCACCAGCTTGTCGTAAGCCAGGGTCTCACCGGTATTGGTGGTCACAGTTTTGGCAGCTCGATCAATGCTGTCGGCTCGGGTCTTGAGCTTCAGGGTAATACCGTGCTCTTCAAAAAAGCCCTGCGGCACCAGTGAAAGGTCATCGGCAGTCTTGCCGGAAAAGTAGCTGGTAAGCCCAACCCGGTCGTAGGCCGGCAGCGGCTCTTCACACAGCACGGTAACGTCGAATTGGTCACGGCCACCCTGGGCTACCAGCGATTCCAGATAACGCTGACCCACCATGCCGTGACCGATCAAAAGAAGTTGTTGCTTTGCCATAAGGCTCACCCTCGCGGTGCGTAACTGACACCCTCCCCAAAGCAACCCTTGTGCCAACTTTTTATATCATTGTTTTTACTGGTTTTTTTCAAATATAACCGAATACCCTACAGAAAATGTGCGTTCTTTTAATGCGCCAATGCACGACAAGGATGCACTTTTTAGTGCACCGAAATGTTCCATTTTCGCGCTCCGCATTTGCGCACCAGCACTAAGCACACTTTCCTGCCCCCTTCATCATCACACACGCTTCATCCCGGCCCTTTCATGCAGATCTCCCTGATCACAACAGCATCTCACTCCCATGCACTAACGCCGGAAGTCCCAGTCAGACACTCAATCTGTTCAACGATATTCGCGCCACATTGATTGTTGTCGCCCCAGCTACCAACTGTGCCGAGCAGCCTTCCCAAAGCACAGCCATAGCCCGACGACTGCGGGTATCGCATCCGGGGCAGCAAACAGGCAAACGCCCGCACAGGCTTCATTCTCATTACTGCGCCCCCAATGAACCGGAAAGCACACCTCAGGACAAATAAGAACGAGCGTCGACACCAATAGCCCTGCATAAGCAAGCCTTCTGCGCATGAGGGTTTTGAGGTAATCATCCACGGCGGCCCCCTGCCCCAATCGCGCCCACCTTTTTTGCACCAGCGGATAGCGCTTCGCGCCCCAGCTGCACCCCTCGAAACCTCGCATAATCACCAAAAATAATAAAAAACCTTAAATTTCAGCATATTAAAAAGTGGCACAACCTTTGCTTGGCATGCCACTGTCATCAACGCTGCCGTCTATGGAGTTACCATGAGCGCCGACAAGCTGAACCTGCTGAATTTCTCTGCGCCGCGCATCAGGTTGTTGCACCTGAGCTGGGTCGCCTTTTTTATTACCTTCGTGGTGTGGTTTTCCCATGCCCCGCTGATGGGTCACCTGCGTGAGGTATTTGACCTGACCACCGAGCAGGTCAAGGCCCTGCTCATTCTCAACGTCGCCCTCACCATTCCTGCACGGGTGGTCATCGGCTCCCTGGTCGACCGCTTCGGCCCCCGTATCGTGTTTGGCACCTTGCTGATGCTTGGCGCTCTGCCCTGCTGGGCCTTTGCCATGGCCAATACCTTCGAGCAGTTAGCCGTCACCCGTTTGCTGCTGGGTTTCGTGGGCGCCGGGTTCGTGGTGGGTATCCGTCTGATTGGTGAATGGTTCCCGGCTCGTGAAGTGGGCCTGGCAGAAGGTGTCTACGGCGGCTGGGGCAACTTCGGTTCTGCCGCGGCAGCCATCACCCTGCCCACCGTTGCACTGATGTTTGGCGGTGAAAACGGCTGGCGCTGGGCGATTGCCAGCACCGGTGTTCTGGCCTTCCTGTACGGTATGTTCTTCCTGTGGCGGGCCCGCAACACCCCGGTTGGCGCCTCTTACTTCAAACCCAAGAAAAGCTCTGCACTGGAAGTCAGCACCAAACGTGATCTGTATTTCTATCTGGCCATGAGTATCCCGCTGTACGCCGCCCTGCTGGTCATCGTATGGCGCCTTGGCCCGAGCAACCTGTCCCTGTTTGGTAGCACCGCCCAGTACGTCCTTATTGGCCTGATCCTGTCGCTGGCGTTTCTGCAGATGGGCCAGGCCTGGCGTGTAAACCGCGAACACCTGAAAGAAGGTGTGGAAGAACACGATCGCTATAACTTCAAACAAGTCGCCATTCTCGATCTGTCATACCTGGTGACCTTTGGTTCCGAACTGGCGGTGGTGTCGATGCTGCCTCTGTTCTTCGCCGACACCTTTGGCCTTGAGCCCGTGACCGCCGGCCTGCTGGCGTCCGGTTATGCCTTTATGAATCTGGCGGCACGCCCGGGTGGCGGATGGTTGTCTGATAAATTTGGACGCAAGAAATCCCTGATCATCCTGCTTGCCGGCCTGATGGTGGGATACGGCCTGATGAGCCAGATCAGCGGAACCTGGCCGCTGCTGCTGGCCGTGGTTGCCACCATGTGTTGTTCCTTCTTTGTACAGGCGGGTGAAGGTGCCGTGTTTGCCACCGTACCGCTGATCAAGCGTCGTCTTACCGGGCAAATCGCCGGTATGGTAGGCGCTTACGGGAATACCGGTGCGGTCATTTTCCTGACCGTCCTGACCTTTGTGGACGCCAGCACCTTCTTCCTGGTGATTGCCGCCAGTGCAGCCGTAGCCCTGGCCGCCGTCCAGTTCCTGGACGAGCCTAAAGGTCACATTGCCGAAGTGGATGAAAAAGGCGAAGTCCAGCTTATTGAAGTTGGCTGATCGCCACCCCTGCTCACCAGCCGCAGGCCGCCACAAGGCCCCTGCGGCTGGCGCAGTTAACCGTGAGACCCTGGAGCCCGGATATGGAAACTTCCACCGCTGATCTGCCCGCCCCGAGTGCGCTTGACACTACCGCGGAGCACGAACCCGACCTGCACCCGAAGGTTCGTATTGGTCAGTACAGCGATGCCGGGCCCAAACTGCACAACCAGGATGCCCTGGCCATGCAGATTCCCGAGGGCCCCCTGCTTCGTACCAAAGGCATCGTAGCTGCACTGGCCGATGGCCTGTCTACCGCCGGAGCCGCCCGCGAAGCGGCGGAGTCCTGTGTCCTCGGTTTTATCAGTGATTACTACGCCACTCCCGCTTTGTGGAGTGTCCCCCGCTCGGCCCAGCGCGTTCTCGAAGCACTGAACCGGTGGTTGTGCCGCCAGACCCTGGCCGGCGAAAGCCACTTGTGCACCCTGTCGCTGTTGATTCTGCGTTCGCGCACTGCCCACCTTTTCCAGGTCGGGGATTCGCGGATCTGGCGACTGCGCAACGAAAAACTGGAATGCCTGACCCGTGACCACAGTCGCATGATCGGTGAAAACCGGCAGGTGCTGACTCGGGTGATGGGCGGCGACACCCGGCTCGACGTGGATTACAGCAGCACCGACCTGCAAGTAGGCGATATCTACCTGCTGACCACCGACGGCATTCACGGGTTTCTGAGCCGTTCGCGCATGCAAGGCATTGTTCGCGGCTGCGAGGCCCCCGACGTGATTGCCCAGACACTGGTAGAAGCCGCACTGGCCAACGGCAGTGATGACAACCTCAGCTGCCAGGTGTTGAGAGTCGACGGCCTGCCGGATGCCAGTGCCGATGAAACCCTGAAACAGCGTGGCAGCCTGCCACTTCCCCCTCCCCTCAGCCCCGGCATGAAAGTCGACGGGTTCACCGTCAAACGAGAACTTTATGCCAGTGTGAGAAGCCACCTGTACCTGGTGGAAAATGAGGAAGGCAAGCGTTCCGTATTGAAAACTCCTTCGGTCAATCTGGAAGACGACCGCGATGCCCTGGAGCGGTTCGTGATGGAAGGCTGGGTCGGAAGCCGCCTGCGCAACCCGCACCTGTTGCACGCACTGCCACTGCCAAAGACTCCCAGCTGCCTGTACCAGCATCTGGAGTTCATCGATGGCGTTACTCTCAAACAGTGGCTCAAGGAACACCCGGATGCGGCCGTAGAGGAAAAACTGTATCTGGCTGACCAGCTGCTCAACGGTATTCGCGCACTGCACCGTGCGGACGTTATCCACGGCGACCTGAAACCCGACAACATCATGGTCGATACGTCCGGGCTGGTTCGCATCGTGGATTTTGGTAGCTGCCATTGCCGTGGCATGGAACAGAGCGCCTCGGACATTCCACTGGGTACCCGGGACTACACGGCACCGGAACTGGTCGACGGGGACGCTCCCAGCGAACAAAGTGACCTGTTTTCAGCCGCCGCGATCATCCACGAAATGCTGACCGGTGCCCTGCCCTGGCAAGGCCGTTACGAGAAGAGCAACCACCGACCGCTACCCGCACTGCAGACCCTGAACGCCTTTATCCCATTGTGGATCAACAACGTCCTGCAAATTGGCCTGCAACGGCACCCCAACCAACGTTTCGCCGACGCCGCCGAATTCCGCGACGCCCTGCGCCGACCCGTCCGCGCCACCAAACCCGGCAAGGACAACAGCATCAACGAGCTGCGATTATGGAAAGGGGCTTGCCTGGTGTTGGTGATGTTGTTGTTGATTAGTGTGAGCCTTAATCAGTGAACAATTAACAGTGAATAGTGAACAGTTGCGCGAGCAACGACATTCTTTCTAAAACGCATGAGGCCGCGCCCAAGCCCTGGACGCGGCCTCATGCGTTTTAGGCCCAATTCCGGTTATTCCGCGGGTTTTCGCTGTTAACTATTCACTGTTAACTGTTAACTATTCCAGAGCACCCAACACAAACCCCTCCCCACCACTCTCAACCACCAACCTGCCATCCACCTCCTCTGCCCAATCCACCAACTGGTAGAATGCGCTTCGGCCGATCAGGGCGTGCAGGTTCTTGCGTACGGTAATGTAGGGTGAGGGTTCACCGGTTGCCGGGTCGGTGTCCACCCGGATCGGGTGCCCAGCACCCGCAATGACATGGCTACCCACATTAGTGGTGAACACCAGCTTGTTGTCGACCTGCTGGACTTCACCCGCCACAAAAGGCGCATCATCTACCTGGATACGGAGTTTCTCCACCGGCGTAATCAGGAAGTAATCCTCCCCTTCACGCAACAGGATGGTGGAAAACAGGGCGACCATGCGCTCACGCTCAATGGGCGATCCTTCATAATACCAGGTGCCGTCTCGGGCAATGCGCATATCAATATCGGCATGCCGTTCCGGCTTCCACGCATGTACCGGTGGCAAGCCGCTCTCGTCTTTCTCTGCCTTTTCCAACAAGGTCAGCAGGTCGTCGGGCTGGCTCATTTGGCCCCCCGTTGCCCCTTGTTCCCCATACGGATACCGATTTCGATAAGGAAATCCACGAAATCATCCTTGTCATCAATAAGACGCTGGTAAAACGGGGATTCCATCAGTGCCACCGCACCATGGGCCAGCGCCCAGGCGGAACAGATGTGGTAGATCGGGGGCACATCTTCCAGCGAACCTTCCGCCATCCGCGCTTCGACGATCTCCGTCAAGCGGGCAAAATTCGCTTCACGAATACTGTGCAGCTTTTCTACCAGCTCGGGCAGCGCGTGATCCTTGATCACCTTGTTTTCCAGGCGATCAAACAGTTGGTAACGCTTGGGATCACTGATCCGGAAACGGAAATACTCCCGGGCCAGCTTTTCCTTGTCGTCCGCACCGGAGATCTGCTTGAACACCTCTGCCAGATCCTCCTCGTAACGGAGCATCAACAGCAGATAGATCTCGTTCTTGGTTTCAAAGTGCTTGTAGATGGTGCCTTTACCGATGCCCACCCGGTCCGCAATCATTTCCACCGTGACACGGTCTTCGCCTTCCTCCAGAAACAACGCCAGAGCAGCATCAAGAATTTGCCGTTCACGCTGGCGAAACTCTTGCGCCTTGCGCGTGGCTTTTTCCAGGTCACCCATCCATTTCTCCTTGAGCACAACAGAACTTGTCACTCCTGCCGGCAATTCTAACGTATTCCTTTTTTATAAGCATACGAACGAATACCCTGCGCTGTTTACCTGCATAAGACAATCTGTCGCGTTAGCATGGTGTCAACGCCAGAACCGCTGCGCAAGCAAGGGAGCCAGGATGCCTTCATCAGTGCCAGATCACATGGAATTTCCCCAGCAGGATGACCTGCTCTATCTCAATCATGCGGCCGTTGCCCCCTGGCCGCAGCGCACCCGCGATGCGGTGTGCGCCTTTGCCGAGGCCAACTGCAGTCTGGGCGCCCGGGATTACCCGAAGTGGCTGGGAGTGGAACAACGGTTACGGCAGCGGCTTGCCTGGCTGATCGGCGAGGTCGATACCGATGAGATCGCCCTGCTGAAAAATACCTCCGAGGGCTTGTCGGTGATTGCCCAAGGGCTGGACTGGCAGGCCGGGGACCAGATTGTGATCAGTGATCAGGAGTTCCCGTCGAACCGCATTCCCTGGCAAGCCCTGGCCAATCAGGGGGTCCAGGTCGTTGAGGTCAATCTGGACGTCGACGACCCAGAGCAGGCCATTATTGAAGCGCTAACCCCCTCCACCCGGCTGGTGTCCCTGTCGGCGGTGCAATACGGCAGCGGTCTGTTGATGGACATGGCCCCCATTGGCAAGGCCTGCCGTGAGCGGGGCATTCTGTTCTGTGTGGATGCCATCCAGATCCTGGGCGCCCTGCCCTTTGACGCCCGCGCCTGCATGGCCGATTTTGTGGTCGCCGATGGCCATAAATGGATGCTGGGCCCGGAAGGGCTGGCACTGTTCTACTGCCGCCGGGAAGTACAGCCGAAGTTGACCCTGCGTCAGCATGGCTGGCATATGATTGCCAACCCGGGAGACTACACCCGCAAGGAGTGGAAAGTCGCCGACAACGCCAAACGCTTCGAATGCGGCAGCCCCAACATGCTGGGTGTTCATGCGCTGGAAGCCTCACTCTCGTTGCTGCAGGAAACCACCATGGACACCGTGGCAGACAGGCTGGCGGAACGTGTCCAGTACCTGATTGACGGTCTGTTGCAGCGCGGCGCCTCGCTCTTGAGCCCAGCTGCCCCCGAACGCTGCGCAGGTATCGTTACGTTCACCCTGCCCGGAGAAGATCCTGCTGCGACCTTTCAACGCCTCAAACAAGGTGGGGTGGTCTGTGCTGAACGAGGCGGCGGCGTGCGATTTTCACCACATTTCTATACGTCATATTCGGTCATCGACCGCGCTTTGGCCCTGTTGTAAGCTCCAGTGACTTTGATTGTTGGGTGGGATAGAGAATGAGTCGACAGCGCGCGGTCTACGAATGGATTTGCCGCCGTCTGCAACGGGACGAGTCCTTGGGCCACCCCAGTGCAGATCTGGAAAGCCTGCGCTCGGTAATTCGCCCCTGCGATGTGCTGCTGGTCTCTGGCCACAGCACGGTAGACCGCACCCTCAAGGTGATCGGCGATAGCCGTTACGCCCGTGCCGTACTTTACGTGGGCCGACTTCATGATGTGGCCGACCCGGCCCTTCGCGCCCTGCTCGCCGACTACACCCCCTGCGAACCGGACACCCAACTGGTAATCGATGCCCGCCTGGAACGGGGCCTGATCGTGGAACCCCTGTCAGCCCTCGAAGGGCGACAAATGCGTGTTTGTCGGGCCCAGGGGCTTAGCGACAGCGAAGCCCAGGACGTCATGCGGTATGCGATCAGCCGTATCGGGGCTGGTGGCGGGCAGTCCTGGGGCGCCCTGGGCCTGCTCGGCATGATGCCGTGGCGTTGGCTACCGCTGTTGTGGCGTACCCGCATCTACAGGCGCTGGGCCGGGGAACTGATCAAGGCACTAAGCGGCACCGTGGTCGCCGATGCCTTCAGCTTCGTCCAGTTTCCGGTCATGCCACTGGTCAAGGAAGATGGCAGCGGCGCTCGCCTTCTTCGGCTACAGCCCAGAGCCGTCACCGCGGCCGACTTCGATCACTCGCCCTACTTCGAAATCATTAAGGCTCCCTTCCAGCTGACGGAAATTCCAAAAGGGGTAGATGCGGTACCCTGGAAGGGCAATCAGGGAGCACTG
This sequence comes from Alcanivorax sp. P2S70, assembly GCF_000475295.1. Classification (NCBI taxonomy): domain Bacteria; kingdom Pseudomonadati; phylum Pseudomonadota; class Gammaproteobacteria; order Oceanospirillales; family Alcanivoracaceae; genus Alcanivorax; species Alcanivorax sp. P2S70. The sequence continues at coordinate 21,340 of NZ_AXBZ01000007.1, read as the reverse complement.
GCGCCGGAACGCCAGCGTCACCTGTCACTGGTGGAACCGGCGAACGGCAACCAAAAGTAACGTGGTCAGCCATAACCAGGACACACTGCCACCACCGCCACTATCACCGCCCCCATTAGAAGCGCCTGCAGCCTGCTCACTGTCCGCCGCACGAGCCTGTGCAGGACGCGTGGAGGCAACAGTATCGCCGCCGGGATAATCACCGTTATCCGTCCAGACTTGCACTTTCATCGCGGTGTCACCCTGACCGTCCAGCAGAATTTGCCGGGACGCCAGTGATCCGGGAGCCACATCCCCAAGGCCGCATTGCACCGAAACACTGCCATAACAGCCCTCTGGTAACAGTGCGCTCCAGCCGGACGGAATGCTGAAACCGACGCGAACCCGGGAGGCCGCTACATGACTTGCCTGGTTTTTCACTTGGGCATTTACCCTCACCAGACCATCTTCTCCACGGTGCGTGGAGAGAGACAGAACAATATCCGGCTCGTCACTGAACACCACCTGAAAGGTTTCGCTGCCAAGGTTAAAATAATCGTGCGAATCACTGATCGGCCGCACCGTTACTTCTCCAGCCCAGCGCTGGTTGGAATTAAGGCTGACGCTATACTGACCGCCCTGTGCACCTGCGCTAAGAGAACTGGCACTGCGGCATTCTGTGTATTCATCACGCGAGGTACAATTAAGACCGGCAACTGACACCTGCAAACCATCGCCATGCTCAATCCGCAAGCCGACATTGCTGGCTCTGGTCTGCTGACTCACGTTATGCAATGAAGGAAACAGCGACAGACTCTGGCCAACAGGCTGGTAGGCCTCATCGGCAAGCCCCCGTGCCTCCAGATCTACCAATGCACCACTGGTCGTGCCTTCCAGCCATTCAAGATAGCTGTCTACACGAGTGTAAACAGCCGGCACGCCATTCGTCGCACAGGTTTCGTGACCATAACTGGTAATTCCCACTAGCCACATTTTGTCCCCATTGTCATAGATCAGTGGCCCGCCACTATCCCCGCGGCAACTATCCTGAACCTCCCCCCTGGGATTCATTTCCCCCGCGCAGATCTGGCGATTGCTGAGGTTACTCCACTGGCTCGCACAGTAATTGCTGCTGACATAGTCCAGCGTAACGCTCTGCAGCGTTTCTGACATGCCGTAACCACTCTGCAATGTGGAACCCCATCCCAACGCTTCCAGCGCCTCATCCGACGTGCCCTGACTCAGCGCGGACACCACAGACGGCTTGGCCAGGTCCAGAGGGGTGTACTGGCTCGCCGAAGCCAGCTTGAGCAAGGCGATATCGTTATGGAAATTGCCGGGATTGTAGTGAGGATGCACCTTCACTGCCGCAATGGCATGCACTTCCGGCGCCCGCACCGAACGATTGATTGCACCCAGGGAGACAAACAGAATGGGGGCCGCCAGGATACCGTTGTCGTTACTGACACAATGCGCCGCAGTGACAACCCATTGGGGAGCAATCAAGGTACCCCCGCATAGCGTGGCCCCCCGGGAAGAATCTCCGGAACGACTGATTTCCACTTCGGCCATCCACGGCCTGATTGTGTTTACATCCTGTCCCCCGACCACCCGGGGTTGAGCTTCCAACGCCGTAACCGTCTGACTCAGACCCATTGCCAGCAACAGAATCAACATCAAACGATACATTTCATTACCCTCAGAAAAAATTCGTAACGCGACGAATCTTAACCAAGGTTTTTAAGAAAATCGTGTGACCCAGTTCTGATATTATAATGGTGGCACAAAGGTACCAGATAGACTTGCGGCGCGACCATCATTAATGGTCACTTTATATGGTTTTTCGACGCTATTTAGCGCAAATAGCGTCATCTGGAAGTATTTTTTACTGAAAAAAGTTAATCTAAAATCAACTGCATATTGCTGTGATTTTTACATTGTATCGCTTACTTTGTCAGACAGACCCGTCAGTCATTCTGAATCATCGTCAGTTACACGCGGTAACGCACGGCGCGCCTTGGCCCCCAGATCCATCAATTGGTTGGCCTGACGTAACAGGTTCCCCCTTCCTTGAGTGAGACGATTATGGGTGGTCTCCCAGGCAGAATGCGCCTTGTTGAGCTTGTCGCCCAGGTCGCCCAGGGACTCATCCAGCAACGAGACCTGGTCGCAGATCTTGCCGGCCCGGTCGGCAATATCCAGTGCATTACGGTTCTGGTATTCATACCGCCAGATATTCTGAATGGTGCGCAGGGTAACCAGCAGTGTGGTCGGGCTCACCAACACAATATTGCGTGCGAAGGCATCGGTGTACAGGCTGGCATCCTGCTCCATGGCCACCATGAAGGCTCCCTCAATGGGGATGAACAGCAGTACGAAGTCCAGGCTGCGGATACCTTCCAGACCACTGTAGTCCTTGGCATCAAGCCCCTTGATATGGCTGCGCAGGGACGCCAGATGCTCACGCAACGCCTGCTCCCGCTCCTCGGCATCCGCGGCTGACGCCAACCGTTCGTAGGCCACCAGAGATACCTTCGCATCAATCACCACATCCTTGTCTTCCGGCAAGTGTACGATGGCATCCGGCAAGCGACGTTGACCGCTCTCATCCTTGAGGCTCACCTGGGTTTCATATTCCCGGCCCCGCGTCAGGCCTGACGACTCCAGCACCCGTTCGAGAATCATCTCGCCCCAGTTGCCCTGGGTCTTCACCTGCCCTTTCAGGGCATCGGTCAGGTTGCGGGCATCCTCGTGCATCTGTTGGTTCAGCCCCTTGAGCTGATTGAGCTGTTCCAGCAAGGTCGCCTGGGTGCGCGTCTCATCACTGTGAATCTGGTCGACCCGACGACGAAAGTCCGTGAGTTGCTCACGAAAGGGCTTGAGCAGACCGTCCAGGCCCTGTTGTTGCTGTTCGTGAAGCTGCTTGCTGCGTTGTTCAAAAATCCGCGCGGACAGGTTTTCAAATTCCTGCTTGAGCAGCTCTCTGCTTTTCTCCGCGAACACAAGTTTTTCTTCCTGCCCGGCCAGCCGCTCTTCCAGACGGGCTTTCTCTGCAGCCAGCTGCTGAGCCCGGCTTTCACTGTCCTGCAGCCGCTTGTTGGTGATCTCTATCTGCTCTCGCAACAGGGGCACCTGAGCCAACGGCTCACGCAGCTGCTCCTTTTCCTGCTGGAATTGCAGGCTCAACTGTGACTGCCGCCGGCGCTCCAGCAACCAGACCAACAAAGCCGCTATCAGGGCTGCGACCAATGCCGATGCCAGAGCAATCATTACCGTGGTATTCATCGTTGCGCCTTGCTGAAAAGAGTAAAGAAGTTATCTGCCGTCACCCGAGCCAACTCATCCACCGGGACCCCTTTAAGCTCCGCCACACACTCCGCCACCTGAGCAACAAAACGGGGTTCGTTGGGCTTGCCACGAAACGGTACCGGCGCCAGCCACGGCGAATCGGTTTCGATCAACAGGCGCTCGATCGGTAGCGCTTTCACTGTATCCCTCAAGGACTCGGCATTACGGAAGGTGACAATGCCTGAAATAGAGACGTAGAACCCCATCTCGATGGCCTGCAGGGCCATGTCCAGGTCTTCGGTGAAACAGTGCAAGACCCCTTTCACTTCACCTTGCCCGTGCTCGCGGAGCAACGCCAGCGTGTCGTCCTTGGCCCCCCGGGTATGGATGACCAGAGGCAAGCCGGTTTCGCGTGCCGCCTCGATATGGGCAATGAAGTAGCGGCGCTGCCAGTCACGCTCTTCCTTGGCGTAAAAGTAATCGAGCCCCGTTTCCCCAATGGCCACCACTTTCGGGTGTGACGCCCGCTCGACCAGCTCTTCAGCAGAAGGCTCACGGGACTCCTTGTACAAAGGGTGCACGCCGACACTGGCAAACACATGGGGATAGCGGTCCGCCAATGCCTGCACATCAGGAAAACTTTCCAGGTCGACCCCGATGCAGAGCATATGGCTGACCCCGGCCTCTTCCGTCGCGGTCATCATGGCGGAAAAGTCACCGCCGTGGGCATCCAGATTCAGTCGATCAAGGTGACAATGGGAATCCACAAAAGTGGCAGCAGACATGAACAGCTCCGGCACGATTAAGGCCCGGAATTGTAGCGTAGATCACCGCCATGCTTCACGCTCCAGGCCTGGATTGATCCCCCGGAAACAACAAGGCCGCGTTCCAACCCTGGACGCGGCCTGCCGTGGTTTTTCGTATTGCGTGTTGCGTTACATGGTATGGGTGGGCCGGTCGGATTCCAGCGAGCCGGCCAAATGGTTCTCAATAGTGACCCGGGCAGTGTCATCCTGATCCGAGAACTGCACCCCAATCCCGGCACTACGGTTGCCCTGAGCCCCCTTGGGAGTAATCCAGACGACCTTACCGGCCACCGGAATCTTGTCCGGCTCATCCATGATATTAAGCAACAGGAAAATCTCTTCGCCCAGCTTGTATTGCTTGTCGGTGGGAATAAACAAGCCACCATGGGTAATGAACGGCATATAGGCCGAATACAGCACCGCCTTGTCCTTGATGGAAAGCGACACAATGCCGCTGCGCCCGCCAGGCATTTTCATGGGAACCGCCTCTTTGCTCTGGTCATCCGTCTAACGCCACTCTTGCCACTCTGGGGTAAAGGGCCCGTCCGTACGACTTTATTATTAATTTTCAATCAAGATTAGTGGCCAGCCGGGGCAGCGTCAACGCCCACCAGTACCAGCAGCCATTGCTCGTAGAGCAAATCCTTGTTGGGGTTGGCCCCGGCCAGCAAGGCACGGCGACCTTCCAGCACCCGCTGGGCGGCGCGCATCAGGCGTGCCGCAGGCACCGCCGTCGCCAGGCGCTTCAGCAACGGTGCCAGCTCCGCATCCGCACTGTTATCGTCAGCCACGACGGATTTCAGGCCTCGGGCCAGCCAACCGTAAATCACCCCTGCCAATTCTACCGGGTCATGCTTTGCCAGCACTGGCGAAGCCTGCGCGGGCGACTGCCGCCCCTCTGCCACCATGACCAGCGCTTCCAACAACTTGCGGCGATCGGCAAACCAGTCAGCTTGCTCCAGCGCCAGCGCCTGCAGGGGGGCCCCTTGCGCAGCATCCAGCAACGATTCCGGCTCACTGACCTGCCCCTGCAACCACTCCAGTGCCTGGCCAGTGGCTGGCACCGCCAGCGGCCGCTGTTGGCAACGGCTACGGATGGTAGGCAACAACAAACTGGGTTGGTGGCTGACCAGCAGTAGCAGGGTCTGGTTACCCGGCTCTTCCAGGGTCTTCAGCAAGGCATTTTGCGCATTGCGATTAAGCGCTTCCGCCGGCTGGATGATGGCCACCCGGTAACCGCCGTATTGCGCCGTTCGGGTCGCAAAACTCACCAGCTGGCGCACCTGATCAATCTTGATGGCCTTGCTGCCATCTTCCGGGCTGAGACGGTGGTAATCGGGGTGCGTCCCGGCGGTACTGAGTTGACAGCCCTGGCAACGCCCACAGGGCAACCCGGCAGGGTTGTCGCACAGCAGCGTCTGGGCCAGTGATTCCGCCAACCGCACCTTGCCTATGCCACGAGGGCCGCTCAATAACAGGGCATGGGGCAAGCGCCCTTGCTGATGCTGATCGAGCAGCCGCTCCATCTCTCCCTGGTGCCAGGGGCAGGGAACCTGAATCGGAGCGGTTACGGCCATGCCAGCATCTCCTCAAGCAGAGGATTGAGTTGCTCTCGCACCTGTTCCAGCGGCTGTGCCGCATCCAGCACCCGAAAGCGCCCCGGCGCCTGACTGGCCCGTTGCAGGTAATGCGTACGAATTCGTTCGAAAAAGGCCACATCCTCCTGCTCGATACGGTCCAGGGCGGCGCGTTTGCCAGCCCGGCTCATACCCACCTCCACAGGCACATCAAACAGGATCGTCATGTCCGGACGGCTTTCGCCAATCACCAGCGTTTCCAGCTGGGCAATGGCCTCAGCATCCAGACCGCGACCTGCGCCCTGATAGGCCCAGGTAGCATCCACAAACCGGTCGCACAATACCCAGTCACCACGCTCAAGAGCCGGGCGAATCTTTTCCGCCAGGTGTTGGGCCCGGGCAGCAAAGACCAATAGCAGCTCGGTATGCGCTGCCATGGGCTCATCCGAGGGGTTCAGCAAGACATGGCGAATGGATTCCGCCAGCGGTGTCCCACCGGGCTCGCGGGTCAACAGCACCGTTTTGCCCGACACACGCAATTGCTCGGCCAACCATTCAAGGTTGCTGCTCTTGCCGGCTCCCTCACCGCCTTCCAGGGTGATAAAGCGTCCACTCATTGTGACGCTCCCGGGGACGAGCGATAGCCTTCACGACGACGCAGCTGGTAATCACGCACCGCTTTCTGGTGCTGAGCCAGGGTTTTGGAAAAGTAGTGACTGCCATCGCCACGGGCAACAAAGTAGAGAGATTCGGTTTTCGCCGGGTGCAAGGCAGCCACAATCGCGTCCTTGCCTGGCATGGCAATGGGCGTGGGCGGCATACCCTTGATCACATAGGTGTTGTAGGGCGTCGGTCGACGAAGGTCACTGCGACGGATATTGCCCTGATAGGACTCGCCCATGCCGTAGATCACCGTGGGATCCGTTTGCAGCCGCATGCCCTTGCGCAGACGGTTCACAAATACCCCAGCAATTTCGGCCCGCTCGCTGGGCACGCCGGTTTCCTTTTCCACGATGGAGGCCATCACCAGAGCGTCATAGGCCGTCTCGTAAGGCAGCCCTTCCTCTCGCTCCAGCCAGGCTTGTTCAAGTACAGCTTCCTGACGCTCCAGAGCCCGCTTGAGCACGGTCAGGTCTGAGGTACCACGGGTATAGAAATAGGTTTCCGGCGCAAACCAGCCTTCCGGATGGCGATCCGGATAACCCAACCGGGCCATCACCTCCTGATCCGATAATCCCTCAAGGGTTTGTGTCAGGGTATCTTCCGTCTCAAGACGGGCACGCAGCTCACGAAAATTCCAGCCCTCAACCAACGTCAGGCTTCGCTGCATGACTTCACCACGATCCATTTTCTCGAGCAGGGCCAGCAACGAATCGCCAGGATTCAGCTGGTACTCCCCCACGTGCAAACGCGAGTCCATGCCGGTAAAGCTGCTATACAGACGGGCGCCCAGACGACGAAACTCAGCCTCCTGAGCAGCACCAAGAATCCCCTCGCCTTTCAGCTTCCAGAGCACACGGCTGAGCCCCTCACCGGGCTCAACGCCTACCACACGGGGCTCGTCAACAGGCAGAGGGCGATGGAGATAACTGCTGACCCAGGCCCCGGCCAGAGGAACAGCGACTACCAGCAGGACTACCAGTAGTCCGAAAATTCGAATTTTTTTACGCATAGCGAAATTGTAGGGCCTGTGAGAAGGAAAGCCAGCAAGATTGTATTGGCTGACTGAAAGGCGCACCACGGGAGTTATTGATGGAAAAGTTGTTCCGCCTGCGCCTGTAATGCGGCCAGCTCGGCCGTCACCGGCCAGTGCCACTGCGCCAGTTTACGCACCGGCAGCACGCCGACAACACTGTTGCACAAAAACAGCGCTTCAGCGTGACGGAGCTGTGACAGCGGCCGCAGATCAGAGCAGACACGCATGCCCTGGGCAACCAGTTTTTCCTGGAGCACATCCCGCATGACCCCGGCGACCCCTGCACCGGCCCTCGCCAGATCCGGTGTCCACCAGTGATCCTCAAAACGGACAAACAGATTCATGCTGGTGGCTTCCAGCGGTTGCTGACGCGGGGATAGCAACAAGCCTTCATCCCACCCGTAACGGGCGACCTCCCGGCGCGCCTGCACCTGGGGCAGGCGGTTAAGATGCTTGTAGCCTGCCAGCAGATCAGGATGAAGAACCGTCTGGCACACGCCAAGCTCAATGCCTTGCTCTCGCTGGACCCTGGACCACTGCGGAAGCTCACCGTGTTGCACAAAAAGGGTCGGGGTAACGCGCGATGGCGGCAGGTAACCCCGCCCACCCACACCGCGAGTGACCGTCAGCTTGACCACTCCCTCGCGCCCTGCCAGCGCTCCGATCGCGGGCGCCATGGCGATCTGGAGACAGGCCGGGTCCGGGGCCGGGATGCCCAGGGCCTGCAAACCCGCCTGCAGGCGGGCCAGATGACGAGGCCATAACGGGGCCTTGCCGGCCGCGGTGATGCGCAGGGTTTCGAAAACCCCATCGCCATAGGCAAGGCCACGATCACGCGGGTCCAGGCGCATTACACCTTCTTGAACAGCAGGGTGCCGTTGGTGCCACCAAAACCGAAGGAATTGGACATGGCATAGTCGATGTTGCGCTGTTGCGCTTCATTGGCGACCAGATTGAGATCGCAGCCTTCATCCGGATTCTGCAGGTTGATGGTTGGCGGTGCCACAGAGTCGCGCATGGCCAGAATAGAGAAAATCGCTTCGATCGCCCCCGCCGCCCCCAGCAGATGTCCGACCATGGACTTGGTAGAACTTACCGCCAGCTTATAGGCATGATCTCCGAACAGGGTCTTGATGGCCGCCACTTCAGCCAGATCGCCCATCTGCGTGGAAGTGCCGTGGGCATTGATATAATCCACCTGATCAGGGCTGATACCGGCATTGCGAAGCGCATTACGCATGGCCTGCATGGCACCCGCGCCCCCTTCAGCTGGCGCGGTGATGTGGTAGGCATCATCGCTCATGCCATACCCCACCAGCTCAGCATAAATGGTCGCTCCACGGGCCTTGGCGTGCTCATATTCCTCCAGCACAACAGCACCCGCGCCATCCGCGAGCACAAAGCCATCACGGTCCTTGTCCCAGGGACGGCTAGCGGCTTGTGGATCATCGTTACGGGTAGACAGCGCCCGAGCCGCTGCAAAACCTCCAAGCCCCAAAGGAGTTGAGCCTTTCTCCGCCCCACCGGCCACCATCACGTCGGCCTGGTTCAGCTGAATTTGCTGGGCAGCAAATCCGATATTGTGGGTACCAGTCGTACAGGCTGTCACGGTGGCAAAGTTCGGACCTTTCATGCCGTACATGATGGCCAGATTACCCGCAATCATGTTGATGATGGTTCCTGGCACGAAGAACGGTGTCAGCTTGCGAGGGCCACTATTGAGCATTTTGATATGGTTTTCTTCGATGTTGGTCAGGCCGCCAATGCCTGAGCCGAAGGCCGCACCTACCCGTTCAGCATCTTCCTTTTCCATATCCAGCCCGGCATCACGTACCGCCTGAATCGCCGCGACCAACCCATACTGGATAAAAACATCCATCTTGCGGGCATCTTTTGCCGGGAGGTAATCAGTAATATCAAATTCCGGCACCAGCCCAGCGAAACGGGTAGAAAACGGCTCCGTATCAAAATGCTCAATGGGTCGGATCCCGCTTTTTCCTGCCTTGATACCATCCCAGGTAGAAGCCACATCCGTGCCCAGTGGGGTCAGCATGCCAAGCCCAGTGATTACAACTCGCCGTGTTGTCACCCGAATTCCTCCAGTTCTTCAAATTTGGAGCATTAAACGCTGCCATTGCGACAAGATTACTACAATCGTCGCTTTGGCAGGCCGCCATTATGTAAGCGGTTATCTCCTTAATGCGCCGGCAGCTTTGGCTACCGAAAGACGCGCACAAAAAAACCGCAAGCTCACTGAACCTGCGGTTTTTTTGTCGTGCTCAGCAACTGAATATCAGCTGTGGGCTTTGATGTAGTCGACTGCGGACTGAACGGTGCTGATTTTCTCAGCTTCTTCATCCGGAATCTCGGTCTCGAATTCTTCTTCGAGAGCCATAACCAGCTCAACGGTGTCCAGGGAGTCGGCACCCAGATCTTCAACGAAGGACGCTTCTGGCTTTACGTCTTCCGGCTTAACACCCAGTTGTTCTACGATGATTTTGTTTACGCGTTCTTCGATGCTGCTCATGATCCTTTAACTCTCCTGATTGATGGTGTGCTAGCACCTGTCAGCGGCTATTCTAGGTGAACGCAGTTTGCGCTTGCAAGCGAACAGGCCCGGTGCATTTCCTTCAAGTTTTTCCAAATATTTTTTTCTGTAAAAACAGTCAATTAGACCGCTTACACAGAAACACTTGCGTGCCCCACTTCGGGGCCCGGAGTCTTAACCGGTAAACATGCCGCCATTGACATGCACGGTAGTACCGGTCACATACCCACCGCCATCGCTGGCCAACCAGGCCACTGCGCTGGCAATTTCTTCCGGCTGTCCAAGGCGCCCCAGCGGGATGCCGGACAGCAGGGATTCTTTCTGCGCGTCTGCCAGGCCATCGGTCATATCCGTCTGGATAAAGCCTGGCGCCACGGAGTTTACCGTGATGTTACGGGAACCCAGCTCACGGGCCAATGCACGGGTAAACCCTTCTACCCCGCCCTTGGCAGCCGCATAGTTTGCCTGACCGGCATTCCCCATGGTGCCAACGACTGAACTGATATTGATGATCCGGCCCCAGCGCGCCTTGGTCATGCCTTTCAGGCATGCCTTGCTGACACGGTAGAGGGAATTCAGGTTGGTATTGATCACATCTTCCCATTCATCATCCTTCATGCGAAGCATGATGTTGTCACGGGTGATGCCAGCATTGTTCACCAGTACCAGCGGCGCGCCGAATTCCTCGGTGATGGCTTTCAGCGTGCTCTCAACGGACGCTTTATCGGCCACGTTCAACACCTTGCCAGCACCGTTTGCAGCCAACGCCTCACCGATTGCAGTGGCGCCACCTTCAGAGGTCGCCGTGCCTACCACAAAGAAACCATCGGCAATCAGCTGGTTGGCAATAGCACGGCCAATGCCACGGCTGGCACCGGTGACCAGGGCCACTTTCTTGTCTGTCATCCTTTATCCCCTTGTTCTGTATTGGTCTGAGGTCCGTGCCATCCGCAGGCTGCCGGGCAATCCTGCCCGGCACACATGACAGCCGGGTTACTGTCCGGTCAACGCCGCCTCGAAGGCATCCGCGGTTTCCAGCGCACAGGAAGCCACATCACGATCAATACGCTTGATCAGGCCGCCAAGCACCTTGCCCGGACCACATTCATACACCCGGATCACACCCTGTTCCTTGAGCGCCTGTACGGTTTCCACCCAGCGCACCGGCGAATAGAGTTGGCGAATCAAGGCATCGCGAATCTGTGCAGGATCAGTTTCCACCGCCACATCCACGTTATTGATCACCGGCATTTCCGCCGCATGGAAGTTGGTGTTGTTCAGGGTCTCGGCAAGCTTCTCGGCGGCAGGTTTCATCAGCGCACAGTGCGACGGCACACTGACCGGCAGCGGCATGGCACGCTTGGCACCCGCTTCCTTACAGGCAGCAATGGCACGCTCAACCGCCTCGGCGGACCCGGCAATCACTACCTGGCCGGGGGCGTTAAAGTTCACCGCCTCGACCACATCGCCGTTAGCCGCTTGCTCACAGGCGGCCCGCACCTGGTCATCATCCAGACCCAGCACCGCAGCCATCTTGCCCTGGCCTTCCGCCACCGCTTCCTGCATCAGCTGACCCCGGGTGCGAACCAGGCGCACCGCATCGCCCAGATTGATCACCCCGGCACAGCTCAAAGCGGTGTATTCGCCCAAACTGTGGCCAGCCAGAAACTGCGGGCGCGGCCCACCGCTCTGCTCCCACAGCCGCCACAGGGCAACACCTGCCGTGAGCAACAGTGGCTGGGTATTTTCGGTCTGATTCAGCGCTTCTTTCGGGCCATCCTGACACAAGGCCCAGAGGTCCAGATCCAGCGCACCGGACGCTTCCGCAAACGTCTGCTTTACCGCGGGTCGATCCGCGAAATCGGACAGCATACCCAGTGCCTGGGAGCCCTGACCGGGAAAGATGAAAGCCGTCTTGGACATTGGTTATCCCCTTGAATTCGGCGGCAGTATGCCCGGTTTCGTCGGTGCTGTCCGGGCCACGCTGCAACAAAGTATGAATGAAATCAGTGGTCTTGCCCGGCCGTAGCGGCGGGCGCAAGGGCATCGCTGATCAGCGCCGGCACATTGCGGCGTGCTTCCACTTCAGCCACCTCCAGCGCACTGAGAAACCCCTGCTCGGAGGTACCACCGTGGCTTTTCACGACGATACCGCGCAGCCCTACCAGGCTGGCCCCGTTATAGCGATCCGGGTCCATGCGTTTTTTGAGGCCGCTGAGTACCGGCAAGGCGAGCAATCCACTCAGCTTGCGCAACCAGGAATGGCCAATTTCCTCGCGGATCATGTTGCCAATCATCTTGGCCACGCCTTCCATGGTCTTGAGGGACACATTACCCACGAAACCATCGCAGACCACCACATCGGCCTCACCGGCGAAGATGCCGTTCCCTTCGACAAACCCCACGTAGTTCATGTCCGGGGCAGCTTTCAACAGGGCGGCGGCTTCCTTGATCTGCTCGTTGCCCTTGATGTCTTCCTCGCCAATGTTCAGCAATGCGACGCTGGGCTGGCTGACGCCATCCACCGCCCGCACCAGCGCCTGCCCCATCAAGGCAAACTGCATCAGATGCTCCGGCTCGGAATCCACATTGGCGCCCAGATCCAGCATATGGCAATGGCCTGTGGCGGTAGGAATGGCAGTACAGATCGCCGGGCGGTCCACGCCGGGCAAGGTCTTTAGAACAAAACGACTGACCGCCATCAGGGCGCCGGTGTTGCCGGCACTGACCGCCGCCTGGGCTCGTCCTTCCTTGACCATATTGATGGCGACCCGCATAGAGGAATCTTTCTTCTGGCGCAAGGCCACCGCCACGGGATCATCCATAGCCACCACTTCCGTAGCAGGCTGGATCTCCAGGCGGACATGGCCAGACAATCCCGCCTTTTGCACCGCTTCAGCCAGCGGCTCAGCCTGCCCCACCAGGATGATATTGAGATGAGCATGGCGGGAAAGCATTTTCGCCACGGCGGGAACAGTCACGGACAAACCATGATCGCCCCCCATGGCATCCACCGCCAACGTCACAACCGACATGGGCTGCTTCCTTTATAAGATATTCGTTCAAATAGCCCGGCCTTGCGGCCAGTTATCAAGGCCGCCATTCTGACAAAAAAGCGGCCGGGAAACAGGCTTGCTTGTATCCGCTTACAAAAAATCCTCCCGAAGGAGGATTTTGTGGGCACCGTGACAGGCACCTGCGGCCAATAACAAAACGGGAGCCTTAGCCCCCGTTCTGTACTACCACTTATTCTTCGTCGTCGGTCTCAACCTGACGAATCACCTGACGGCCACGGTACATGCCATCCGGAGAGATGTGGTGACGACGATGCACTTCACCAGTGTTGGTGTCTTCAGTCAGCGCAGAAGAGGTCAGCGCATCGTGAGAGCGGCGCATGCCGCGCTTGGAACGGGTTTTACGGTTCTGTTGAACAGCCATTTCGAGCTCCTCGGGCGTTGAATCAGCCTGAATTTACTTGCCTTGACCTTTAAGCTTGGCCAGCACGGCAAAAGGATTATCCGCGTTTTCCTGTTTCTCAGGTTTGCCGCTGTCTTGCGGCAAAGCTGTCGGGCAAGGGTCATGCAGTGCCACCAACGGCATGGCCAGCAACAGTTCTTCCTCGAGCAGGTCGGTGAGAACCATGGGTTCTTCGCCAACCAGCCAGGGATCAAGTCGCTCCGGCAGTGCCTTGGCCTGATCCTCGCTCCACACCAGTGCCACATTGATATTGGCCTTGATGTCGCAAGTCACCGGCTCCAGGCAGCGCTGACATGGCAGCACCAGTATCGTGCTGACCTCGCCCTCAATACGCCGATGCCCCTCTTCATCACGGCCGAATGCCAGCGAAAGATTCACCGGCTGGTCAAGACTGTCGTGGTAATCCTGCAGGCGAGGCAGGTCCGCAACGGTGAGTTGACCTTCAACAATGCGACCCTGGTCCGCGTATTTGCGGGGATCGAGGAACTGTGGCAGTTGCCCTGAAAACATAAGCGCGCAATTCTAGGGCCGAGAGGCCCGCCTGTCAAAGTTAATCTCGGAAGCTAACCAATTGAACTAAAAAGACTTTTTCCAAAACGGGAAAAAGTCAGCGAGCAAAAAGCACATTTTTTGCCCGTCAGCGGGGATTTTACCCCAAATCCCCTGCCGCAAACCTTCTTCCCGCAGCAGAAAATCACTACACTCGTGCCCGCCAGAAGTGGAGATCCCCATGACAGACACCCCTACCCTGCTACTCGCCTCCTCCTCGCCATTCCGCCGTGAGCTACTGGGCAAGCTGCAGCTGGATTTTATTCACCAAAGTCCAGACATCGACGAAAGTCGTCTACCGGGCGAAAGCCCCACCGAGCTGGTGATGCGGCTGGCGAAAGAAAAAGCCGCCGCTTTGGCCGCGCAACACCCGGACACCCTGATTATCGGTTCGGATCAGGTGGCGGTCCTGGGCGAGCAGGTGCTGGGCAAACCTGGCACCGAAGAAAAAGCTGTTGAGCAACTGACAGCCGCCAGCGGGAAGCGGGTAACCTTTCTAACCGGGTTATGCCTGCTCAATACCGCCACCGGGCGCACCCAGGTCGCCTGTGAGCCCTTCAATGTACAATTTCGTACCCTGAAACCCGAGCAGATCACCCGTTATGTGGCGCTGGAACAACCGCTCAACTGCGCCGGCAGCTTCAAGTCAGAAGGGCTGGGGATTGTGCTGTTCAAGGCACTGGAGGGGCGCGACCCCAACAGCCTGATCGGGCTGCCCTTGATTACCTTGACGGAATTTCTGGCGGCGGAAGGAGTTCAACTGCCACCTGAGCTGTGAGCTGTGAGCTTGCAGAATGGTGATCTGACCAGACTAAAACGCCCCCTTACAAAGCAAAAACCCGGCACCCCGGATTTTTGCTTTTCCTCGTAGCTGAAGGCTCCCAGCTCACGGGTGCCTCAGCGAATGCTCGGCACGGTAGCACCTAAACCCAGCCGACTTCCCAGCCCTTCTCCGACAGAGACACCGAACTGACGCATGAACTCCTCAAAAGGAGAACGGCTGGCACTGTAGTTTACAGCTTCTTCCAGCCCCACTATGTCCCGAGCGACCTGACCAGGGCTCTTGAGACCGTCCACCAGCCCCATTTTTTGCGCCCGCTCACCCGTCCAGAACAATCCGGAGAACATTTCCGGATAATCATCCACTTTCAGGCGGTCGCCACGACCGTTCTTGACCGCAGTAATGAACTGCTGGTGAATCTCGTCAAGCATGGCTTTCATGTGCTGTCGATCACGGGGTTTAACCGGCGAAAAGGGATCCATGATCGCCTTGTTTTCTCCGGCGGTCAGCACCCGGCGCTCCACCCCCAGCTTCTCTGCCGCTTCCTGTAGACCAAAACCGGCCATGATCACACCAATGGAGCCAACAATACTGGCTGGGTCGGCATAAATCTCGTCCGCCGCAGACGCAATGTAGTAGGCGCCGGACGCCCCCACATCCGTGATAGCCGCATACAACTTCTTGTCAGGGTACTCACCGCGCAAACGCTTGATGGCGTTATAGACCTGATTGGACTGTACGGGGGAGCCGCCCGGGCTATTGATCTTGAGCACCACCGCCTTGCTGTTGTCTGCCTCAAAGGCCCGGGTCAGGCCACTGACAATCAGATCAGCGCTGGCATCCTGATCCGGGGCAATCACTCCGGACACCTCAACAATGGCAACATGCTCCTCGGCCACCACCATGGTGTTGCCGGTCTTGCCCGGCAGCACCATCACCAGCACCGCAAACAGATACACAAAGGTCAGTGCCTTGAAGAAGATGCCCCAGCGTCGGGATTTCCGGTGCTCGTCCTGCGCCTGGCCGAGCAGCTTTTCGATCAGTTTCCACTCACGCTCATTGGCAGGACGCTGCGGGGCGTTATCGTTTTCCATTTATACCGTCTCCGTGACCAGTTCATTCGCCGCCAAACCCACCAGCGGCAACAAGTCGTTCAATCTATCAATCACCGCCAGCGGCTCACAAGGCAACAGCCTGTCCAGCGGATGAGCGCCATAACTGACCGCTATTCGGTCAACGCCGGCATTGCGGGCCATGTCGAGATCAAAAGAGGTATCCCCGACAACCACCGCCCGTTCAGGCGCAACTGCCAGCTCGTCCAGCAGCTCCAGCACCATATGGGGCTGCGGTTTCGAGCCGCTTTCATCGGCACAGCGTGAGGCATGAAAGTAGCGGTCCAAGCCGGTATTGCCCCACACCCGCTGCAAGCCTTTACGACTCTTGCCAGTGGCGACGGCCAGTTTCAGCCTCTGGCCGCGTAGCTGGGTCAACACCTCTTCCGCGCCGGGATACAGAGCGCTGGGCGTCGACTCGGCCTCAATAAAGTGAAAGGCATAACGGTCTCGCATCTGCTCTACGCCGGCCGTATCCAGCACCGGATACAAGCTGGAGATCGCCTCTGGCAAACCCAACCCGATAATGCCGCACACCTGATCGTCAGCCAGCGCCGGCAGCGCCAGGTCCCGGGCCGCCGCATGCATGCAACTGACAATCCGGCCGGTAGAGTCCATTACTGTCCCATCCCAGTCGAAAATCACCAGATCGTATTTCATTGATTCCCCCGCAATGCAGCCAGGATAGCCTCAAAGTCCTCATCCAGCGGCGCCGTGATACTCAGGGTCTTTCCGGTGTCCGGGTGCGGAAACACCAGCGTTCGGGCATGCAGACACAAACGCTTGTGCCCCAAGGCATCCAGCAGTTGGGCGCCCTTGTCGATACCGTATTTGTCGTCCCCCAGCAGCGGGAAGCCGCCGAACTGGCTATGCACCCGAATCTGGTGGGTACGACCCGTCTCCAGAGTCGCCTCGACCAACTGGGCGTCTTTGAGCCGCTCAATCATGCGAAAATGCGTCACCGACGGTTTTCCCTCACGAGACACCCGCACGATACGTTCATTGCCATTCTGCATCTTCAGCAGGGGCGCCTCGATCGTTCGTTCCCTGCCCTTGTAACCCTGACAGATCAGCCAGTAGCGCTTTTCCACCTTCCCGGCCTGCATCAGCCGTTGCAGTTTACGCAAGAAAGAACGGCGTCTGGCCACCATTATCAGGCCGCTGGTATCGCGGTCCAGCCGGTGGACCAGCTCAAGCTCCTTCTCTTCGGGGTAGATCACCCGTAGCGCCTCAATCAAGCCCAGGCTGACCCCGCTACCCCCATGCACGGCCAAACCTGCCGGCTTGTTGAAGATAAACAAATGAGGATCTTCATGGACACAGGCCCGTGACAAGCGCTCGGTCAGGCCGTCACTAACCTTGGGCGGAGCATCGGATTCACTGGTACGAATCGGCGGAATACGCACTACATCCCCAGTGGCCAACCGGGTCGTCTGCTTGGCACGCCCCTTGTTCACCCTCACCTCACCGGAGCGAATAATCCGGTAGATACGGGATTTGGGCACCCCTTTCAGGTGGGTGAACAAGAAATTATCAAGGCGCTGTCCGTGCCGGCCATCGTCGATGGTCACAAAGCTGACACGGTTCGCTGCGGGGGTATCGTCTGACATGGCGGCGATTCTATAGAAAGCCGCATATAGTGAATAGTTAACAGTGAGCAGTTAATAGCTAAAACAAATAAAGACAAAGCCAAGCATAGCCCAACAGCCCTCTGACGCGGGCACAGCCAGTCAGAACCTGCTCCACCACCCGAGACTATTCACTATTCACTGTTCACTGCCACAACCGATTGATCCCCCTAGCCTTTTGTTGCTATAGTCAAGCGTCGACCTGAATAGAAGGCAACGGCGACGCGCAGCGAACATTCGCCGTGTGGCCCGCTCCGGCACAGCCGCGAACGACATGGGCCCCGCCCGATCAGGTCTGGCAAAGCGTTACCACCCGCCACTGTCCCCACAAGGTAAACAGTGCCGGGCACAACGCTGCAGAGTAACCCATTTAAAACAGCGTCCAAGGTATGGACCCTGAACATTAACAATGGTGGCCTGCAGCGCCGGTCAAATGACCTGGAAAACAGACAGACAAGAGTTTACATATTGTTGTGCTGCCCGGGAGTGAGATACCACCTCGAGGCCACGGCAATCGCGTAGAAGTAAAACCGCCTGGCCACACTGCCAGTGACCGTTACGCACTAAACATTGCCAATAACTCGGAGAGACGCTGACTCAGGCACACTGATCACCCAGGAAAGCGAAGATCCACGCCCTGCGTGCGCCCTGCCCGTGACTTGCCTGCAGCCCTCCCCCTGGTCTGCTACCGGTTTGCCCCCGGCCCTGCCCAGTGCCACCACTAACGTGTGGTAGCACCATGAAACGTATGCTAATCAACGCCACTCACCCTGAAGAGGTACGGGTGGCACTGGTCGATGGCCAACGGCTGTATGACCTGGATATCGAACACCGGACTCGGGTTCAGAAAAAAGCCAACATCTACAAAGGCAAAATCACCCGGGTAGAACCCTCTCTCGAAGCGGCCTTTGTGGACTTCGGCGCCGAGCGACACGGTTTTCTGCCTCTCAAGGAAATCTCCCGCCAGTACTTCCAGAAAGACCCCAAAGACATTCAGGGTCGCATCAACATCAAGGAAGTCATCAAGGAAGGCCAGGAAGTCATTGTCCAGGTCTCCAAGGAAGAGCGCGGCAACAAGGGCGCAGCCCTTACCACCTTTATCAGCCTGGCCGGCCGCTATCTGGTGCTGATGCCCAACAACCCCCGTGCTGGCGGCATTTCCCGCCGTATTGAGGGCGAAGAGCGGGCTCAACTCAAGGAGGCCCTGGGCGCCCTGACCATCCCCGATGAAATGGGTGTCATCGTGCGCACTGCTGGCCTGGGCCGCAGCGCCGAGGAACTCCAGTGGGATCTTAACTACCTGCTCAAGCTGTGGAGCTCCATTGATTCCGCGGCAGAAGAACGCAAGGCGCCCTTCCTGATCTATCAGGAATCCAATGTCATCATCCGCGCCATTCGCGACTACCTGCGCAAGGACATCGGCGAAGTGCTGATTGACTCCGAGAAGGTATTCGCCGAGGCCCAGGGCTTCGTGCAACAGGTGATGCAGGACTTCCAGCACAAGATCAAGCTGTACAACGAAGAAACCCCGTTGTTTTCCCGCTTCCAGATCGAATCCCAGATCGAGACCGCCTTTGAGCGGGAAGTGAAGCTGCCCTCCGGTGGCTCCATCGTCATCGATCCCACCGAGGCACTGGTATCCATCGACATCAACTCCTCCCGCGCCACCAAAGGGGCGGATATCGAGGAAACCGCCCTGCAGACCAACCTGGAAGCCGCGGAAGAAATCGCCCGCCAGCTGCGTCTGCGCGATATCGGTGGCCTGATCGTGGTGGACTTCATCGACATGGGGCCGTCGCGCAACCAGCGCGACGTGGAAAACCGCATGCGCGATGCACTGGAAGCCGACCGCGCCCGCATCCAGCTTGGCCGCATCTCCCGCTTTGGCCTGCTCGAGTTGTCACGCCAGCGTCTGCGTCCGAGTCTGGGGGAGACCTCCAGCATCGTGTGCCCCCGTTGTGATGGACAGGGCCACATCCGTGATGTGAAATCCCTTGCCCTGAGCATCCTGCGCCTCATCGAAGAAGAAGTGATGAAAGAGCGCACCGGTGAAATCCAGGCCCAAGTACCTGTCGCCGTGGCTACTTACCTGCTCAACGAGAAGCGCGAACCGCTCCGCGCCATCGAGCAGGCCCACAAGGTACGGGTGGTGATTATCCCCAACCCGAACCTGGAAACCCCGCATTTCGAGGTAGAACGCATCCGTGACGATCAGGTCGTCACCCAGCTGAGCCATGAAATGGACCTGCTGGAAAACAATAACGACGGTGAAGTGCCCAATGCCCAGGACGCCACCGCCAAGCCGCCGCAGGAGCCTGCGGTCAAATTGATGGCACCGGATACTGCCCCGCCGCCACCGAAGCCCGCGGCCCCGGCCCCGGCCCCCTCTGCCAATGTGCAGAACCTTGGGCTGCTGGCACGTTTCTTCACCTGGCTGGCGCAGGTCTTCACTGCCGAGCCCAAGCCGGAGAAAAAGCCCAAGAGCAGCAAGCCCCAGCAAAAGGGCAACAAGGGCCAGCAAAACAACCGTAACCGGGGTGGCAACACCCGTAACCGCAACGACAACCGCGGCGGCCGCAATGACAACCGCAATCGCCAGGATGATGGCGGCAAGGGCGGCAACCGTGGCAACAAAAGCGGTGACGACAGCGGTAACCGCAACAACCGTGGCCGCAACAACAAGCAGCAGGACAAGGACGACAACCGAAAGGACAATCGTCAGTCCGACAACAAACGCAACGCCGCGGACAACCGTAACAACGAGAACGGTAACGACAACAACGGTGGCAACAACGAGCGCCGTAGCCGCAATCGCAGCAGTAACCGCAATAACGACAACCGCGGCGACAAGGGCGGCAACAACAAAGCCGAAGGCAATAAGCCACGTAACCGCAACAAGCAGCAGGACAGCGGCAAATCCGAAGGCAATAACGACAAGGGCCCCAAGGCACCGCGTCGCAACGAAGCCAAGGATGACCGCCCCCTGCGCGAACGTCAGCGTCCGGCCAAAAAAGGCGCGGCCCCCGCGAGTGATGCCGCGGCCGCCGAGCAGGCAAACGACAGCGCCGTAGCCAGCAAAGCCGCGCCGCGCCCGGAGCAAAAGCAGCCCCCCCGTGCGCAGGCCGAGGACACGGCTGCACCGGCTGAAGGGCACCCGCCTGCCAAGCTGGTTCCCGAGCAGGAACCCGCGAGCAACCCGCAACAGACGCCTGCTGCCGCCAAGGAGGCTGCTGAGACTGCGCAGAAACCCGCCCCGGCCAAACCGGAGCAGGCTCCTGTCGCCAAACCCCAGGCTCCGGCGGCTGACGCCAAGGCAGAGCAGGCTCCGAAGGCTGCCCCCGCGCAACAGCAACAGCCCGAGACAACGGCAGAACCCGCCAAACCTGCCGCGCCCAAGGCTGACGCTACCGCCACCAAGCCGTCCTCTGAAGCGGCACCGTCTGACGCACCGAAGCCTGCCGATGCGCCAGCGCCTCAGGCACCACAAAGCGAGAACCGTGAAACCCCGGCGGCTTCCCCGAAAGCCGAGGAATCTACGCCGGCAAATGAGGCAAGCGGTGTAAAGGCTGAGAAGACGGAAAAGGTGCGTGCCAGCAACGATCCACGCTCGCCGGACTACAAGCCCAGCCAGCACACTCCCCGTCCACGGGCGGAGAAGCCCAAGCCGGCTCCTACCGGCAATGAGCTTCCCAGCCGTGCAGTGGAAGTGAAGCCGGTGGCCGCAGAAACCAAACCGGCTGCCGCCGAGCAAGGCATGGCTTCCAACGACCCGCGCGCGCGCCGTCGTCAGCAACAGGCCGAAGCCGCCGCCAAGGCCGAAGCCGATGCGAATAACAGCGGCAACAAGGAGAGCACCCCATCAGATTCCTGAGGGTGATCGCCTGAAACAACAACGCCCC